>PWOA01000078.1 GCA_003564155.1 Candidatus Cloacimonadota bacterium | reverse complement strand
TATTTCATATTCATTTCTTCCGGTTAATTGGATATCGTAATCAATGATCTCTTTAATCTTGAGGTTGGGAATTTTGTCAGGTATTCCAATTTCTTTAAAATACTTGGACATCGATGTGAATGATTTATTATCTAAGCATTGTTTATATCTCTTTATAAATCTCATTATATTTTGGTTGAGATTAAAAGAAACTATATTTTTGGAACTCTTCATTCCCGTTTCACGAAAATATTCAGCCCGTACCTCTTTTCTCAAACGGTAAATGTTTTGATATAAGGTCTTCTTTTTTATGTTCGTGAACCTTTTTGTATATTGATCGGAAATCTTTTTCCCTTCAAAGAAATATTTTTCTAAAATAGTTCTTTCTTTTTCGGAAAACCGATTTTTTATTTTTTTAAGTAATAATTCTATACTCTTAAGACTAGACCTGTTTTCTAACAAAGAATCGGTAATTTTTTGTTCATACTCATCATAAGTCTCAAGGGTCTTATGAATCTCTTTGTTTTTTTTACCGGCCATTAAGTATGATTCATTTTTGGATGTGGCTATTACCCAGTTATGAGTTGAGTCGGGATTAATTTTTTCTTGGTTAAGGTAGAGACGCATAGCCACTAATTGGGCAATATCTTCTGAATCTTCTCGCCCTTTAGTAATTGAATAAGCTGTTTTATATGCAATTCTGGCATACTTGGAATAACTTTCCTTAGTTTTTTCCACCTTATTCCGGTTTTTAACAGGCATAATTATCTTTACCTCAACCTATATTTATTCTCTCCAATCATATAGCTATTCCCAAAATAGCTTTGATTGTTTTATGTCAAGCAAATTATTAAATATCGAATCATGAGGCTTACTTTTTTTCTTGTAATCCGATTGTTTTACGACATTATTACCATATCACAAATATCGAACTTTTTTTTAATGTTGACTATAATCAATAAAATTGTCTCATTCCCCACACATAATTTTGGGGAAGTTCACTCGAAATTACAGTTCAAGTGAAATAAAAGAGAAAAAAAGTTCATTTTTTTTGATTACACATCTCTTTTATTACCAATACTATATGATATATATGGCGCAATTGAGCAGTTTTTTTTGAAAAAAAATTTCATCTGAGTTGCATAAATCAATTTAAAAATTTTATGGTGTAATACACTGTCTTGCAATATATAACAGCATAAATTTGCCCTTTTTTCAAAAACAAAAAAACCGTGCTTAGCCCTCTCCAGGAGAGGGTTAAAATGGTGTGAGTAGAAATTTTGGACTTTTTTCTCTCTATATATATGAGAGTTAAAAAACGAAAAACAAAGAAAAAACAAAGGAGTTTGTTATGAAAAAGACATTATTATTCGTAATCGTATTGTTAGTCGTATCGATGCCATTAGTATTAACTGGAGGAGTTGTTCCTCCCGAAGAACCTGAAGAACCAATATGTGAAGTACCCTGTGAACCACCTATCTATGATGCCAGCACCTTGCCGGAAATCAGGATGTGGGAAATGGACGGATCCCAAGAGCTATTGGGAATCACCAAGGATGGTTGTTATATTTTGCGTTATAAAGGGAAAATCTATATTTGGGTTCCTAAACATCTTAAACAGTAGTTTAATGAGAATCTATCCTATAAAGCTAAACAACAGTAATTTATTCAGTTTTTCTTAATCGAGTTTATGATCATATTGATCAGCTTGGTTATAGTAACAGTTAACGGCAAGATGTAGTCGGTTATAATGTTTTAATTTAGGAATTTTATTATCAATTAAGATAATTTCACATAATAGGTAAGAGGATTTATGAAAGAATTAAGTAAGAAACACAATACTCTGATAATCTCCGAGCAATACGGAGAATATAACGAAACACAATTGCCTCATCAAAAACGAGGTTTTACCATAGAAAACAAGTCACATATGGATTTGTGTCCCTTCTATGAATATTGTGTTGTTTATAAGGGTATAATAGGTCAGGTCACTTGTTTAAAGTGTAATGAAATGACGTGTAAAAAGAGAGCAATGGTAAGGAATCTGGAAGACGATTTATAAATTAGTCCGTAAAGAGAGTTAAAACCATGAAAACAACTAAAAACAATTATTATTGTCGGTATACTGCTACGGCAAGTATAGATAACCATAATGAAGAGAAATCTCAGTTTGAACAGTTAGAGTCTTCATTTTTCCGTAAAATTGTATTTGAGCTACTACCTAACATCAATGATGTGGTGATAGTTTTAGATAATGATAACCAGATTATTTTTATGAACAGAAGCGCTGAAGCATTACTTCAGACTTCTTATAAAGATACCAAGGGAAAGAAGTTCGATAATTTTGTTCGGATTTATGATGCTATCACCGAGCAAGATTTCCTGCCACAAAAACTAGAGCAGGGATTTAAGGATCGACAGAGTAGGCTGATCTATCATAATATGATAATGTATAACAACAACATAGGACGTAAAAGGATATCCCTGTCAATCCTCCCTTTAGAGGAATCTAATGAACAAATAAGCGGATCAATCTTGTTGATTAATGACAATACCCTTAACCATAATCTGGAGCGTGAACTTTTCAAGTCACATAAATTTACCAACTCCAGATATTTTATTGGCGGTATAGCCCACGATTTTAATAATATATTATCATCTATAATGGGTAACATTACTTTAGCTAAACATTATTTACGAGACAATCCGGAAGATTTCGAAAAAATGGATAAGCGTCTTGATATTGCCGAAAAAGCATGTGAGAAAGCACATCACCTTTCCTCTCAATTAGTTAACTTTTCCAAAAATGGTTCTCCTAATAAGGAAATAACAACTATAGAGGAAACAATTAAAGAGACCATTCGCTTCATATGCCATGGGTCACAAGTAGAGTATGACTTTTGCTTCAGCAAAAATGCTTATCAAGTAGATATTGATGTTTCGCAAATATCACAGGTAATTAATAATATAGTGATAAATGCAATACAATCGATGCCTGATGGCGGTAAAATAACTATAATTGGGGAAAACCACTCCTTGGGAAATGATGAGATTAACGGTTTACCAAAAGGTAAATACTTAAAACTATCAATCTCCGACACAGGAACCGGTATCCCCAAAGATTATGCCGATAAAATATTTGAACCATTCTTCACTAATAAACAGGGTGGTACCGGGTTAGGATTGACTTCCTGCAAAAAAATAATAATGGAACATAAAGGTTTTATTACCTACGAATCCCAAGAGAAGCAGGGAACAATATTCAATATCTATCTTCCGGCAGCTAAGTATAAAAAGAAAAACAATCAAAATGATATTCTGTTACCATTACCTGAAAAGATAACCTCAGGCAGTGGGAAGATACTGGTTATGGAAGATGACAATGAAGTTAAGCAAGTTTTCGGAAATATCTTAAAACTGTTAGGATATGAAGTCAACTATTCATCTAATGAACAAGAAACATACGACATGTATCGAACCGCGCTTGAGAAAAAAGATAAATACCATGCGGTAATCGTAGATCTGATTATTCCCGGTCATAAAGGAGGAAAGGAAGCTATTAAAAAACTTTTGAGCCTGGACAAAGACGTCAAAGCTATTCTCACTACTGGTAGATGCGAGGACGGATTACTTATGTCCTATAAAGATTTAGGTTTTAAGGCACTTTTAACAAAGCCCTTTAGTATCCAAAACTTGGTTCAAGTGTTAATTTCAATAGCTTAGAAGAAAAACACATAATAATCTTAAAGCAATAAAGATTTCTTTTCAGACATATTTCTATATATTCGGCCATTAGTCCATCTTAATAGTACATCGACTATTTGCCGGTTATGATGATTACCGGAGTCCTCGTGTTATACTTAATTACGGCTTTCACTGCAATTACATTCATCAATTAGTGAATCAAAGAAGTATTGTTTTTTTTGTCCAATTGCTTCCGAATAATTTATAGATTTATCGACCTGATCAATTATCAATGTTTGGTGAAAAATTATTCATCTATCGTCTAGTTTGGAAGTGAGGATATAGGATAACGGTAAGCGTAAACCGGTCTTTTTTATCCACGCGAAACCGTTGCTGATATCGTGATCATATTCTTGAAACAGTGTAATTCTGAATTGATTTTTTATTATGGCATTAAAAATATCAGAAAGTGTATGTAGAAACTCGTAAGTATCCGGTGATCTGTAAGTTACATTACCGTAATAATCCAGACTGTCATTATATACTTGATGTTTATCGTAGAAGTAATTATTCTCAATTAACGGTTTTTCACATTCTTCACCTACATCCCAAGGTAGCATTTGCGTTAAAGGATGTTGTTCATAGATAAAAAGAACCCCTTCTCTTTTCAGCACCTTCTTAGCAACAGCAAAAAAGTCAATCAGATCAGGAAGCCAGACTAAAGTTCCAATGGTGATATAGACTAAATCAAAGTTGTTGTGAAAACTCTCAGGGATATCGTAAACACTGTATCGATAGTACTCTGCCGGAATATGGAATTTCTCAGAACGGCCGCGTGCATCTGCAATGGCTTCATCGCTAATATCAAATCCTGCACATCTGCCTGCTCCCATCCGTTTCAAGGTTAACAGTTCCCTGCCGTTATTACAGCATACATGAACAATTGACCTGCCTTCAATCCCAGTTTTTTTTAGAATAGAGAGTTCAGGTTCTGTTTGAAAAAGAAAGCTTCCATCGGCTAGCAATTTATCCCATTCTTCATCCTTAGCCTTACGGTGATAAGACATGGCAACGTTCCAGGCTTTACGGTTTGCTTCCATATACCTTGTTCTATCATTAGAATTGTCCAATTATAACCTCCGTTAATGTTATTTAGCTTTAAACATCAAATACAATTTATAAGTCTCTTTTACAATTCATTCTTATATTTATTTTTTGGGAAAGATTATATGCTTCAATTAGGATCTCTTAATTTAAAAATTAATGGATAACTAATAAGTATTAATCTAATTCCATAACAAATACCTCTTCTTCATATTGAATAACACCGGTAGTATCAAAGCCTAAGCTTTTATAAAACCTGATAGCCTTTTCGTTATCAGGTTTGGTGCTTAGAAATATTCGTTTATGACCGGCTTTAATAGCATCTTTTATGATAAGTTTCATAGCTTCCTTGCCATAACCTTTAAATCGTTCATCTTCTGTTATCATAATGCGCCAAATCCAAAACAAAGTTCCGGGGTAAACATCGTCCTCATCTTCCTCGGTTTCCTCATCTGTAGCCCCATACATAGTAAAGCCTATCATAAAACCTTCATTATAGATAGCATAGGCTTCAATACCTGGGAAAAACTGAGCTTCGGCTATTGAGTAAAGGTTTGAAGCCACATTCTTTTTATGATCGTCAGAAACAGCTAATTCAATAGCCTCTTTCCAATTATTCCCATTGATCTTCTCTAGTCGTATCATCATATTACTCCTTCTTCAATATTATTTCTCTATGCATCTCTGCTCTTGTGTTTACAGAACATCCTTGTTCTGCTTCAAGTACTTTTACCTTGTTATACATTATTACCATCTTGGCCTTTTTAATCTAAAGGCATTCGACTTGAAACCAAAAAGTAGTATTTATCTTTCGGGAATATTCTGTTCTATTCCATATAACCCCCGGTTATTTTTTATAAGATAATTGATAAAATAATACGTACGGGTTTTATATCCAAATACTTGTCAATTTTCTTATAACTTCTGACAAAGAGCAGGGACTAAACTCACCGTCGTCCGTGGTATGCGCCACTCCATTGAGTTAATGGGGCTAGAAACTTTGCTTTCTTGACGGCCTTTAACCGGCCATTTTCATCCACAAAATCAGGAATGCACTGATAGTAAGCAGAGCTACCGCAGATAAATAATAATATGTTTTATTGAGGTTCTTAAGATTGTTAAGTTTCCCCTCATACAGCATTTTGTATCCGATGATGCCGTCGGAAAGAGTAAAACTCATTATAGCTAAGAGAAGTGGAAAAGGATTAAATGTTAGCAAACTTATTAGTGCCAATCCTCGTGTTCCTATATGAATCAATCCGGCTATAATACGCTCGACAGCTGGGAAGATCTGGTGATACATGATTCTTTTGAGACCCTGTGAATCGTTCATTATCGCTTCCAGTTCTAAAGCTGGTTTTTCGAGTTCAGTATCTTTGAACAGTTTAGAAGACTTGGTCGAACTGGTGAGCAAAGCCTCAAAAGCACCGATTCCAATACCAAAAGCCAGAATTTGGAGAAAACTCTCTATGGGAAAGAGAATGAAAAAGAGGAGAGCAGCACCTAACTCAGAGATTCCCGAGATGAAGCCGTTTATTGTCGCAGTGACTGTAATCTTATCTGAATTATGTGGTAATTTCTTTACTATCAAGGAATAGAGAATAATCTTTAACAAACAGCCTACTCCCCACGATCCTGAACCATAAAGAAAGTAAATAAGTTTTATATCATGAACAAAATAAAGATATGCTATACCTAAAAAAAACAGGATTGTAGCATAATTAATCCCTCGTTTGTTAGCATCTTGTACCTTAACGTTATCATCCATTTGTCATCACTTTCCTATTTTTACTTGCACAACAACTTTCTTTATAATGAGCTTAGGTCAAGATTTTTCCAAATCGGATATTATTATCCTATGTGTCTCGCAAGAACAACTTCGCAGCAATGCAGGGCTGATAGAAATTATTAGTACTCTAATCCTCAATATATGATCGTGATTAGAGAAAAATCAAATATCAATCCTTCTCAATAACTGAGAATTGATCGCTACTATAACTGTACTGGCTGACATTAGGATAGCACCCACAGCCGGGACGAGAAGAATACCCGCCCAAGCAAGCGCACCTGCTGCAAGTGGAATAGCTACAATATTGTATCCTGCAGCCCACCAAAGATTCTGGAGCATTTTGCGATAGGTAGCTTGACTCAATTTGATGATTCTCGACACATCTCTTGGATCGTTTCGAACCAAGACAATATCGCCTGCTTCCACTGCGACATCGGTTCCCGCTCCTATAGCAATACCGATGTCTGCTGTTACCAGTGCCGGTGCATCATTCACTCCATCACCGACCATTGCGACAAACATACCTTTTTTTTGCAATTCATCGATTTTTTCAGCTTTGTTTTCCGGTAATACCTCTGCAAAGACCCTCTCTATTCCTAATTCTTTAGCAATATTATCGGCGACTGCCTTAGAATCGCCGGTAAGCATTGCAACTTCTATCCCGATTTCCTTGAGTTTTTTTATCCCCTCATAAGATTCATTACGGATAGCATCGGCTGTTGCAAATACAGCCAGTACCCTTTCATCTTCTAATAAATAGACGGTAGCCAAACCTTTTCCCTTAAATTTCTCGACAGATTCTTGTAATTCATTCGGAATAACGGATTTGAATTCTCTCAGCAATGCTGGACCACCCACTTTTAAGTGACGTCCAGAAACTGTAGCCTGCACACCATGTACCGGAAGAGACTTAAAATCCTTACTGCCGGTTACTTCCAGTTTCTTCTCCTGAGCACTTTTGAGTATAGCCTGAGCTATCGGATGTTCCGAGTCATGTTCTAAAGCAGCTGCTAGGCTCAAAGCTTCGTCCTTATCAGTATCGGAAGTTACAACTATCTCAACTACCCGATGTTCTCCTAAAGTCAGGGTTCCAGTCTTGTCGAAGACAACAACTGAAAGCTTTCTCGCTTCTTCCAGACCTCGCCTATCTCGAACCAGTAAACCACTACGGGCACCGAGTGTCGTGGATATCGCTATCACTAAGGGTATTGCCAGCCCCAATGCATGAGGACAGGCGATCACCAGTACCGTCACAATTCGGTTAATAGTAAAATTCAAAGTTGCTCCCATGGCTAACCAGATGCTCAGTGTCAGTATTGCTGACACAATCGCCACTATTGTCAGGATGAATGCTGCTTTGTCGGCAAATGATTGAGCGTGGGAACGCGAACTCTGTGCTTGCTCTACTAATCTCATGATACCGGCAAGAGCTGTCTTTTCCCCGGTTTTTATAACCTCCACCCGCAGAGAACCTTCACTATTGACAGTTCCGGCAATAACTTTCTCATTCTCGCGTTTCTTGATAGGATTGGACTCACCGGTGATCATCGCCTCGTTTACAGAACTTTTACCCCTCTTTACTATACCATCAGCCGGGACACTTGCTCCGGGGCGGATCAGGATCATATTTCCTTCTTGTAACTGTTCAACGGGTATCTCTTCCGTCTGATCATCATCTGTCAATCTCAATGCCTTATCAGGAAGTAGTTTAGCGAGTTCTTTCAAGGCACCCTCTGCCTGAGAAATCGAACGCATCTCTATCCAATGGCCCAACAGCATTATCGTTACCAGTGTTGCCAGTTCCCACCAAAGCGCATTGCCTTCAAACCCCAGTGTCACAGCAGCACTATAGATAAAGGCGACACTAATAGCCAAAGCTATCAGAGTCATCATTCCCGGACGGCGAGAAGATAGTTCGTGACTAGCTCCTTTAAGAAAAATCCGGCCACCATAGATAAAAACGATAGTTCCCATAATAGCGGGAATGTATTGAGAACCCGGAAACACAGGAGCCCGATAGCCGAACCAATTCTGCAACATGGGCTCCCAGAACAGTGCCGGGATAGTCAGAAGAAGACATACCTTGAATCTGTTTCGGAACAATTCTATACTGTGACCTGCATGCTCGTCATGTCCCTTGTGATTACCGTTACCCGTATGCTCATGGTGAGTATGCTTCAACGAATTTGCAGAGCCAGAAGTTTTCTTCTTATTATTACCTGAATGATTATTTTTTATTTCTCCCATAATTACTCCCTTTATTTATAACTCATCTTTCAACTCTAAACTCTTGTCAAGTCCTGAAATAGTGGACTGTTTTTTATAGGTTTATAGTTATTATATTTCATAGTTATATTAGGCGGCTTTGTAGAGTTTTTTTCGAGTTAAGTAGTTAAGTCTCAAACGTTGGTGTAAATTCCAACCCTTGTTTCTCTGGTTAATTGAGAACATTTGTTCTCGCTACTTACTCTATATATAAGGTCAATCGACCAGCGATATCGTCACATGCTGATTTTGATCCCATGCTT
>PWOA01000060.1 GCA_003564155.1 Candidatus Cloacimonadota bacterium | reverse complement strand
CTCTACTAATTTATTATATTGTTCTTTTAATGACTCATACAAAAGTGACATATTACTACCCTTCGTTATTCATGAAATCTTCCATAAACGCAGTGGGCTAACTCATGCCCCCACGTTTCTAATTCTCTACTTCTATAAGCATATTTTGGAACTACTACGTGAATATCACATTTATTATCATCAGGACTCCACGTAGCCCAACCTTCTCTTTGGTGATCTGGGTTTGATACTTTATCAATGTCATCACCGAGATGATTTCGGAATGCCTCAGTAACTTCATCATAATTATCATACGTGTGAACGGTTATAACTAGTTCCTCTCCTGACCTATCAAACTCTTTATCAACCAGTTCTCTGTATTCCGTGAATACAAAAATGTAAAACAAAAGAAACACAAAACCAAAACCCGCTACTGCTGATACTACTTTACCCATGATATTACCTCACATGTTATCTATCTTATTACTAATTAATGCCATTATCAAATCTTTACTTGATGAGGCACTTAATGCACTTGTTCTAAAATATCTAATTAAATTAAAAAGTTCTGAAAATACTTGAATCGTTCGTTTATCAACTTCTTCACAATAAGTAAATGTTTGCTTTTTATCACCAACACTGATACTAATTTTTTTATCAACTTTCTCTTTGTTGTACGACTTTAAAAGCTGCTCAAGTTCTTCTTCTTTTAAATCTAAAAATCTAATCCACTCTGCCTTTGCAGAAGGATAATTAAAATTACTTAATTTAGCTAACACTTCGTCTTTTGTAGTTCCATGTTTTCTCAGATATCGCTTAGCTTGATTAGTTCCCAGCAGCGGATGACCCATTATATCACCCAAACCTACCTTTAACCCACCAACAAAACTATTGACACTATTTAATGAAGCAGCACTGTTGGACAATTCTGTTCTTACTTCATATAAAAAGTCTTTAACCGTTTTAAAAACAAATTTATCAACAATTTTAAACTGTTCACCACTTTCATTATTGCGAACCACCGCGCCTTCAATCCAGCCACCATTTTCAATACTTGGGCCAAATTGAGACTTGGTATTTCTTACTAAATTATTTAATAATATATTTTTTATCTTGAACTTATAACCATATTCATTATTAGAGAGTCTATTATTTATTTCTGATCTTTTCTTTTTAATTTCTTCTTTTAATGCTTTCCAATCCCCACTCACAGAAGGATGTTTCCTGTTTAAGTGAATTGAAATAATGTCTGCATTTGTAAAATCAAAAATACCAGAATGAGATTCTAAATACTTCTCCATCTGATCTAATATATCACCAATTTCTTTCATTGCTCTTGTTTTAGAAAACAACTCACCACTGTAGCTTTGTACCTGTTCAAACTTCCAAGCATAGTCTACTGTTTTAATTTGAATATCTTTACCATTAACTGTATATGGTGTTTCAACGGACACTTTGACTATTTGATTGTGCAGTATATCTTTAAGTTTATTTAAATCTGCCGTGCCTTCAACTTTCCTTAAAAACACAATGCGATTAACGCAACTATCATATGGCACTACGTTTGGTAATTTACTAAACAAAACCTCTGCTTCAATTCTATCTCCTTCAGACAAGCCTGCTTCAATCAAATCATTAAGTACCTTTTCTAATACTAAATGACACGAGCGCATGTAAGTAGTGGCATACTTTATTTCATAATCATCAACGTTTCTAATCCTTTTGCCACCAAATTCTTCACGAGAGGTATAAAAACCTTCTTCATCTATACCAAAATGTATATTTGACCCATCAATTTTCTCAGACACCGTATGTTTACTAAAATCCCTAAGGTGTTCTATAAACTCGTTGATTGGTAAATCTTCAATATGATTCATTATTTATTTCTCCGCCCAACTGTGTGTGTTAGTTTATACATTTCGTACATTTCAGGAACTCTTTGCGATAACTTAGTCATGATGTCTTCAACTAAAACGTCCCTTCCGCCAAAATTCATAATCATCTGCATTTTAACATACCGCTCATTAATTTTAAATGGTCTTACGTTAAAGTCCAGCCATGATCCACCGCATTCGTGTATAAACCTTGATGCTAGTAAATAAAAGTCATTGTTCAATATTTGCCCATTCTTAAAAGTAAATACTTTTCTATTGAATGCTGGGTTTCTTTGAGATCGCTTCAGTGCCTTTTCAACTTCCCTTATGAGAAGCAAATTGTTGGATCTGTTAGGGCATTTGAGTATTCCATGAATAACTGCTCTCATTAATTTATTCTTATCAGGACGCGGGGCTTTCCTAACAGCAGTTGCCCACTTCTTCATAAAATCATCGAGATTAATGTTTTTTAAATCACTTTGTTTATTTTTAGAAAGAACATTAAACGCTCTTCCAATTTCTTTATGAGAAAGTTTCTTTTCTTCAATTTTTACAATAGTATCAATAAACTGATATTTTGATCCGGTACCCTCTTCATTATCAGATTGTATTGGCTCACCATATAAGTCATCATCTAAGCAATCAACTATGTCTTTAGATAATTGTTCATCAAAACCATAGTCAACTAGGAATTCTAACAAATTCTTGTCATTAGGAGAAAAAATATTCCTTTGGCGGCAAAAACATTCCCAAGAGTCTAATAACTCTTTAACTTTCATTACCACCTCTCTTTTCCTCTTTAAGCTTTCTAATAGATCTAATAAACTTTTGAGGATCTTTTCTCTTAATACTATTAATAAACCTCTTTTCTAGTTTATCTGCTTCCTCGGCACTAAAATTTTCTTCAATTAAATTTAAAATATGTATTGCTGAAGAGATAGCATGGTCTGCTTTTGACTCGACCAAGTCTTCCTTTTTATTATTAGGTACATACGAACTAATTTCTTCTAAAATAGACTTACGAGTCATACATTCACCGCTTCCTTGCTTGTTTGCCTGTATTTATCAACATTTTGAAATTAAACACTAATAAGATTACTTTTTATTTTTATTAATCAGTTCTCTTAATCTTGATCCCCTTTCGAGAACAGTGTTTTCTTCTTTTTCTTCTTTTTTATTGTCTCCCAAACTCTTCTTTTTCTCGAGCTCTGAAAGGATCGCCTTAGTTTGTTTCTCATTCGCAGTTTCTTCTCCTTCTTCTAAATCTAAGATTCTCAAGGATTTGAGATTAAACTTTAAATCTACTTTACTACCTACACCCGCGCTAGATCTTGTTTTCATGAACTGCACTTGGTACCTTCCACTTTCTCGCATTGTCTGTGTTGTAAAAATGCCTATGGCATTGTCTGACGTGTCAATTTTACTTTTACCACCAGCTACGTGTTGGTGCCCAAACTCAATTTCATCATAAGATGTTCTATTAAGCTGGGATGCTGTTGCCATTAAATAATCGCCATCGATTGCTAAGTTTCTTAATTCTTCAGAAACATATTTGTCTTTTACGAACATATCTGATGGAGACACTTTAACAGACACTGGCATACACAAATCAAGATAATCAACTAATACTGCATCAACTTTCCTACCAGTTTGCACTTCTAATTCTTTAAGATAAGACCTTATGTCGTTAGCGGTGCAACCATTTCTTAATTGTTTAATTTGTATATCGCCAACATGATTGCCTTTTTTCATCATCTTGAGCTTGAGGTCAATATCTTCAATATTCCTCATTATTTCCCTCGTGCCATAACCAGTTGTCATTGCATCTAGTCTCATTGCACAAAGTTTTTCGCTCAACTCAAGGGATAAATAAACAACGTTTAGCCCAGCTAACGCCCAATTAACTGCTAAGTTCTGCAGAAACAAACTCTTACCAGCACCGGATTGGCCAAAGAAAATATTTAACTCACCACGATTAACTCCACCATACAGTTTTTCATCAATACTCTTCCAACCAGTGGATACAACGTTATCTTTATTGCGGAATTCTTCAAGACGAGTTCTTGGGTCTTCAAAATAATCCACACCCAAGTCTTTAACTAGACCAATTTCTACTGCTTCTTTGGCCCTTTTTTCAATTTCAAAATACCTTCCCTTATCAAGAAGATCAGCTGAATTTAAAATCACCCACTCGAGTTGCTTGTGTCTTGCAAACTGTTCGTATTCACTTAAAAACCAATCGCCATGAGAATCAGTTAAGTTTTCTACTTTATCAAACTTTTTACCAGATATTGCTTTTATTTGCTCAAGTGTTGGAATAGAATTGTAATCATTGGCGTGTTCAATAATAAATTCAATAGCTTTTCTATTTTTAGGTTCTTCAAAGTGTTTTGGGTTAACAATCCCTTTGCATCTTACTAGAAGTTCTGGTTCAGTTACCATAAATCTGATGAACAGGTCTTCAATTTCTGGCGTGTACTCTTTGATATCCTTATCATCTATCGCCATTTACTCTCCTTTAAATTTATCCATTTTTCTTTTTAATTTAATTTCAAATTTATTCGATACTCTATAGTCAAGAACACTTTTTATCGCTATATACTTACCGTATTTCTCAACTGCTTTAGCTAAGTCTTTGACGTCCGAATGCCATTTTGGAAATGACACATACCACCCATTCTCAATAGCAGCATTAACTAATTCGTAACCTGCGTAGTCTCTATCAGGACACACTATCACTGTTTTGTTTAACATGTTTATCATATCTATTTTTTCTTTAGATAATTCACCCATTACGCCGACACCATCACACACAAAGGCATCAAGGACGCCTTCAGTTACTATTACAAATTCTCTGGAATTAAGTTGTTGATTAGTTAAATTATACACAAACTGAGCGGGCATATTATTATGATATTTTGGCAGCCTTTTATTTTTCGTATTTTTGTTTAATCTAGCGGTGTATCCCACTATCTTATTATTATGCGTAAATGGTAAGATGAATCGTTGATTCATCATAAAACGCTTTTCCGGAGTCCAATAAAAAGTGTCAGGATAAAGCATTCTTCTACTATCCAAATAATCAACACATTTTAAAAATTCTGGATCAGTACAATTATTTTCAGCCCAAAAACTAAGTGGAAATGCATTATCAGGAAGGTCTGATTCTTCCCAATTGGAAATAACATCAATTGTAGTGTTATGTTCAAATTTTTGCGGCTTTAATGAACTTGATTCTTGAAATAATTCAAACTGCAACTTCTTAATATCACCAGGCGGCACACTAGCGCATTTTAGAAAAAACATGAACTTTTTACTAAACGGAGTACCAGGAGTCCATACTGAAGAAAATTTACAGTTGAAGCAGTTCACGCCAATGCCATCACTACTGAACTTAACGCCCATGCGTTGACGCTGGTCTGGTCGGTGCCCTCGGTGGTGACACATTACGCAATTCTGTTTATGCCACCCCGAGGGAGTCTGTCTCAATCCTGGGATATATTGAAGTATAATTGATTTTACTTTTTCATACATCAAAGTATTATAATACAAACTTAATAATATGTCAACAATTTAAACTACACAACTAATATATTAACAGACTTAAGCTGGCGGATTTTCTGTCTCGAGAGAATACTCAACGGCTTCAATTTGTTTATCATATAAGACAGTTTCATATACCTTTCCAGTATCTCTATAAATATAAATCACCGCGCCATTCTTACCAACAAATTCTCCTTCATTAAAATCAATACGTGCCGAAACAAGTAACATTCCATCATCATAAACAGCCATGTCAGTCACACTATAATCAGTTGCTGTTGGTACTGTTGAAAAGTCCCCGAACATCTCGTTTCTTGTAACCTGAAACAATTCCGGAATTGTTTCACCAGTGTTCCTATCGTCAATATCGCTAATATCAAAAGAACTTATGTTGCTTGTTCTAATATACAAGATATCATCAACTAAATACAAACCATGAGCACTAGCAGGACCAAGAAATCCTTGATAATCTAAATACACACTCGTGAGCATATTCCCATTTGAATCAACTTTCAGAATACCATTCTCCGAATCGGAAAAAACAAACAGATAATTGTCATCATCAGATTTAAAAACTCCCTTAAAGCCATCATGCTGGTTTGAATCTGGTTCAGTTATACTCCAAATTTCATTTCCATCTAAATCGAAAATTGCAGCCGCGGCGTTACTTGCCAATAAAATTCTATCATTAATTACATCTACTAGCAAGTCATGTCGGGCATTAAGAGGAGGATCATAATCTGGTATTGGAACATTTGCTGAGAATGCCTCACTGCCAGTCGAATCTAGACCTACTACCGTTTGTTGACTTCCATAAACATAAACTATGTTATCGGCTTCTGAATAACGTATTGGGACATGTCCTATTGTGCCTTTGTTATATGTCCAAAGCAAAGTTGCTGCATCATCAAAAGCATAGATATTGTCATCATCACTGACGACAAAGACTCCGTTGTTGGTTTTTATTACTGATTCGGATGATCTACCGCCGATAGCAACATTGGCATCATCCCATATATTTTCTGTTCCATCAGCAACCGAACGTACTATGGTACCATCAGCGGGATCGCCCGCTGGCGTTGTTCCTGGTTCAACTTCGAATGTGTAAAGTATTGTCGGATCTTCTGCTAAAACGTGTGAATAAATGTCAATATTGTCACTATAATTAGACCATAACAAATCATCTGTATATCTTCTTACTCTCCATTTATAATTACTTCCATAATCAAAATTATTGGTATCAACCGAAACGCTTTCTCCGCCCACCTCTCCAGTATCATAAACAACTACATCATTATCATCCATTACTTCTACTTGTAGTTTAGTAATTGGTACATCGATACCAGCCAAGTTGGCATCAAACACAATATTGTCTTCGCGTTTCCTGTCAAAACTTGTTCCATTTTCTGGAACAGATTGAAAAATGCTCAATGTCAAATCCTGGATACTTATTGATCGATCATTAGAAAAATCACTCCATCCAGAATCTTGGCCTTTATGCCTGACATTAAATATATACTGTCCGCCTTGCTCTAATGGCGAGTTTTCTGGGTTAAACGGAAAAGAAGACACTATCGTTGGTCCTATATTTTCATCAACAACGATATTCTCATTATTAGACACATCCTTCACAATCCAATTTGTATCTACATGAGTGTCGTTCTCGGATTCAATAGTCTCAAACTGTGTTGATTCCAGGGATGGAGAGAGCGTAAAATAAGACCCACCAAGGTCAGCAGGCTCAACAACTTCTGGTACTATTATTGTATTGGCTTCTCCAAAACAAAATTCGATATTTTTTATAGTGATATTTTGTGCATGGTCATATACATCTATGTATATGCCCTCGTCTAATGAATGAGAATACATACTGTTTATATCAAAATCTAGTGTTTTCTCCCCCGAGCCAGAAGGGAATGTTGGTTCTGGGAATTTAAATACAAATTCACTACTCCAATTGACCGCATAAAGCCCAATCATTACCTGTGTTTCTTCTGAGAAATCATAACCAAATGTAATATGTATGCTTTCTACAAAACTATTGTTTAAGGTGCCCTGACTAAACGAGTCTGTTGTTATTATACCTATGTCTGTTTCGGATCCATTGACAAACCACTCTTGATTCTCTTGGCTCCATGTTGTGTCATCGAGCCAGTTAACCGGCTGCCAAAACATATTAGTTACATAATCAAAACATGTTTCATCTTCGACAACACTTTGCATGTCCTGTGGTATTTTGTTAGATGATAACCTTATTCTCTTAGTTTGGTTTTTGCTTCGTTTTATTAAAACACCATAACCTTCTTCCAAATCTAACATGTTATTAACATCAGTTAAATAGACTAAAATAGTTACCCCCATTTTCCTTACTCTAATACCACCAGCATCAAATCCAAGAAACTCCAATCTTTCTGGACCATTTCCCACATTAACCCACGCTTCGAGGTTATTTTTTATATCAGAAGATTCGATTGTTTCTCTTGTCAATTGCTTTCTTTTTAACCTACTAGGATTAGGCATTGAATTTAAAATCGCAGGCAGTGACGGGCGGTTTCTTCTTCTTCTCGGCATTTTTTCTCCTTTATTATATAATTAACTTCTAAATATTAATTTTTTAATTTCACCGATGTTGTCATTATCATCAGTTCTTTGAAACTTGACCCACTGCAAATTATAATCAAAATTAAACCACGTAATTCCAGTGAAGTCTTCAAATTCGACATAATCTACCACATTATCACTTTCTCCTTGAGTAAATTTAAGTGGGAAATATTTTAATTCCGGGTGCTGGTCTGGTTGATTGTCCATAGAACCTAAGACCTCTAATTTTCCTGTATAATTTTTCAGCCTCACCGAAAATGAATGAAAGGAATTATCGTGTATCTTTGATCGATTGGCGGGAAACGCAGACGTGTAAGATCTTAACGGAGGCAACTGCTGACGCCCTGGTGTTAAAATTAACCAATCATCTTCTTCCGCAACATAGGATGGCGTTGGTGATTGCTCTAATGAAGTTTTAACTTCAACCGGAATTGTTATATCAGTTTCTAAATTAGTAAAAAACGGAGTACCAACCATTTCACCAGTAGTTTTCGGAATAAATTCTTCCTTGGCTACTACTGCTAAATCATAAAACCCTGGTGTTATATCTAACAACTCTGATTCGTTTACTTCCAAAATCATCATTCCTTTTTCTGATGACAAAGTTAATGGCTTTCTAAAAACCTGCCTCTGAGTAGCTTTATCAATAAGATAAGCATCCACGACATAACCGTCAACTCGTTGCGGCTTACGATCAGGGTCTGTGACTCTAAAATCAATCTTATTATCTACGCCTTTGTGAAGTTTTATTTTTTGATTGTTCATAATTGTATTATCCGTTCTTGTCATTCGCAGAACTCGGTTATTAATAACCAATTCTATGGGCCTTTTAATCGTATATAATCTATATATAGTTTGATAAGACATCATTAACCTTTTTCTTGTATTTATCTTATTCCACAAAAATTCAACATACTCCACTATTTGTGATAAATACTTGAAGTTTAACACAAATGGTGATACATGGATGAAGAAAAAATAGAAGAAATAAAAAGTAATTTTCCATTCATCTCTGGCTTAAAACACGGAGAAAAGAGTTATATTGGAATAATTCAGAACAGTGACGAAAAAGTTGTTACTTTCTATGATTTATCTTCTGTTAAAAATGACGAAGATATGAAAGAACTATTAGAACATGGCGAAAATTGGTGGTGGGCTAGTAACAGAATTATACCAATTAATATTTTTCTTAACCAAGAAATGAAAAAATTTAGATATTGTCTTAAGACTATGAATCTCAAGGACACTGAAGTTGCATTTGGGCCAATCACCTCTTTAAACAATATATTAAAGAAAAGAATTAAAAGAAGACAAATCCAATTAGTTAGAAATGATGACGAATAAGATAAATACAAGAAAAAGGATCAAAGATGAGACTTAATGAAATTTCTAATTCAATTATAAATGAATCTTTAGTTGTATTTACACCCGCTAAGCCAAGTAAAGATATCGACAGTAGCGATGATGTAATGACGCAACATAGCGTTGATCCTTCTGGAAAACTATCCCACGAATATGGCGGATTTGCACAAGTTGGTGACTATGAGTTGCCTATATCTACTAAATTTGCAAAAGCCATAATGTCAGCATTAGGAAGAGACTATGATGACGAAGGTTATATTGAAAACCAAGAACTTGATGACTTTACTAAAGATATTGAAAACGCATTAAAGAAATTTGATAGTGCATCTGTTGATCAAGAGTTATTAAAAGGAAAAAACCCGTCTAAATTAAGGTTCTTCTTACAAACACTAAAATCAGCAGTTGAGGAAGCAAAAAGAATTGGTTCTGGTTTCTTGTGGATAACTGCTTAAGAATACTTCTCAGTCAATAGATTCATTTGGGCTACTATTGCCATAGCATACGAAAACGCATGGCTTCTCTTAAAGAAATAACCGTCTCTTGGCTCTAACCATACTTCTTTCTTAATAGCGTTCCATTCCTTATTTTTAAGATGACTTTTCGAAGGCCTAATTATAGCTAATATCATGGCTAGTTCTTCAACAGAGGTTGGTTTTAGTTTGTTTACTAATTCAAAATGATTATTTATATGGAATAGCTTACTAACAAATTCCTCATGCTGTAATAATTCCCACATTGGTTCTTTATCCAAAAGAGAATCTAGATGTTCTTCACTCTTTATGTCTTTATAAAAATGAACATTTAAAAAATCTACCTTAAAATATCCTAAATCTTCTGCATCTCTATGATCAATAGTAGCTATATTATCGAGTGGGTTGCGTGGAATATCTTGAAAATAAACACCAGTGTTATGCTTTTCATAACCATCTTCCCTATCGATGCGAGCAACAACATGATTGATCTTAGATAAAAATTTATCACGATCAGCTACATCAATGTCAATATCTGCATCAATTCTTATCATACGTTTCCTTCAGTTATAATCGTAAAACAAAAACGCTCAGATTCTTCATTAATGTCAAAAACGCCAATTATTTTTGTTTTAGAAATCACATCCAAGATTACACTAAATTTTTCAAATCCATTATTCTTAATATATCTTCTGAGTATTGATTCTACTCTTCTTCTGTTTTTAAAATCATTATTAGAAAATAATTCATCATTAATGATTTTCCTACAGCCCTCTCTCAACCCTTCATAAGTCATTATTATGCTCTCCTAAATGCCTGCTTCATCTAATATAGACGCTACGAATTCTACTTCGTCTTGTCTTTTTTCAAATATCACTTCCCAGTCCTCTGGATTAATACTTTCATCAATAATTTTGCCATGCTCTTCATTGAGCCTTTTAAATAATTCATCGCCCGATTCAGACAAATACAACACCCATGGACTGATGCGCCCGCTTCTTATCATAAATGTAGCTTCGTTTTCATTTGCTTTTCTAAAAAAATCTCTAAAGCAATCATTATTTTGCTTTGCCCATTTTTCCATTTCAACTATGGTTCTTTCCAAGGCTTTATCAGCTGGTTCTTTTATTACGTGTTCTTTTAAATACGCATCATAAACATATTCTTTTGTCCAATCTTTTAGTTTAACACCGTTTTTAATGACATAATCAACAAATGCATCTGTGTTAATTGGTTTAAGCTCGGCTAAATATCTCCCAAACCTAACAAAGTCATTATAGTATTGACTGGCAATAAAATCTTCTACTGTTTTTGGTTTTTTAGACCTAGTAGTCAATTTAAAAAATCTCAAATATACCTTAAACCCTAATCTATTAGGTTTCCTATCTTTATCTGCGTATCGTCTTTTACGAACGCACATGTGATTCGCGAGAGTATTTTCCCTCGCGAATGAATTATTACAAAATTTACATTTATGCTTTTTCTTACTTAGAGGCATTTTTAACCCAGTCATTTAATAACCAAGAACTAGAGTGTATTTTATAGTTTCCGCCAACGCCATAGACCATTTCAATCCCCAACTCGTCAGCGACAGCATCTTCAGGCACGTTGCCTTTTCCTCTATCACCACCATTCATAAACATAATATGATGTTCTTCTTTGGTGAAAATACTGCGTGTTTTTATCAGTGCTTGTTTTGCTGTATCATCTGCGTCATCATCTGCAGATAAAGGAAACACTATATCAACATACTGCAATGCATTGATAATCTTCATGCGATGACACTGATCCATAAACGGATGGCCTTTTTTCCTAGTTAACCACTCATCTGAGTTTAAATAAACCAGTAATAAATCAGCATTTGCTTTGGCTTCTTTAAATAATTCAATATGTCCTGCTTGGACTGGATCAAAACCTCCAGACACTACTGCGACAGTTAACTCACTTGCCTTTAAAGAGGTCTTTGATTTCTTTGTCGTCATAACCCATCTCCTTTGCGAGCTGCTTTAATTCAGCATCAGTATTTAATTCCAACATCATCTGTATCTCATCATAATTGGCGCCGGGGTAGGTTTTTGATATTAAGCTTTCTAATTTGTTCTTTTTTACACCTTTTGGTGGCTTTATCCAAGGATGATATATTTTTTGCCCTGCGCCACAACAAGCCAACAATTTCCATTGCAGTGCTGGATATTTGTACAAATCATTAAAATTCTTATTTACTAATTCATTTACCATCATTAAATAAAATGAAGATACCACATTGCCACCAGCAGCGGAACTAGCAAATCTCATTGCAACCCATGGTGAGAATTCTTTTTTCTGATCTTCATTTAAATTATTATAAAATTCTAGATCATTATTATCAATTGCATTAAGCATTTGAGTTAAATTTATTTTACTCATAGTACCTCACAAAAATAGGATGGCCATTTGAAGAATAATTACAAAACGTGTATCCTTTTAGATCGTTGTTTATTGGTTTCTTTTTTGAAGTTGAAAATGTTGCTCTGTCGCCATTAACTTCTTTTTTAATATAATAATAATCACGGCCATTAAAGTATTTTAAAGCATCTTCTGCCTTCATTAAAACAGCTCCGCTGGATCCAATGGCGTTGGTATTTTATTAGCTTCTTTTACAAATAATGCACTAAGTGGTTCGTGTGAATTTTCCAGTGGAATAACTAGAGCATTTCCGTTTTTTAATTTTGGAAAAAACCACTTAACCTCAGCATAGACGTACTCTATCTCAACTTCCATTGGAATAGGAACCATGTGCTTTAAGGGGTTAAAAACTGGTGTGTGAAAACCTCGATCATTTAAACTTGTCAAAGGCATAGTTTCAATTTCAGTGTAATGTTCATCACACACTAAAATAGACCAATCTAACGGCATTTCAATTTTATAATCTCCGATCTTCAAAACTAGTGACGGAGCATAAAAACTCTCTAAAAACACTAATGGGAGAAACTGATAATCTATATTTTTTGTATCAGTGCAGTCTAACACACCAAAGTATATTCCTTTAGAATCTTCTGGAACATAGTCTAAATTAAACGTCTCATTCTCAACTGTTAAAATATTCATAAATAATCTACCTTCGTTACTGTAAATGGATATTCTGCTTCTTTATAAAACTTCTTTCTCTCTCGTAAGTGTCTTTTAGAATACTTCGCAGTTGAAGTTATATCAAACACCTCCACGTGATCTTTGTCTTTTGCTCGCCTAATGCCCCTACCCACTGACTGTATTACCCTAACAAAACTCTTACCTGGTTCAATTAAGTATAAATTAAATACGCGGGGAATATCAATACCTGTAGATGCAACACCAAAAGACGCGACTAACACCTCGTCGTCATTATCTTGAAACCTTTGATAAAACTCGTCTCTATCGTCTGCTGACGTATTTCCATATACAAACTCACAACCCAATAGTTTCGACAACTTCTTTCCTGTAGCAATTTTATCAACCAAGACAAGTGTATTGCCATTTAACGATTCTTTCTTCACATGCTCTGATATAAACTTCAATCTATCATTATTACTCAAAAGCCATTCTGATTCACTATGATAACTACCAAAATCATCAACAAGGTCTTTTAATTGGAGAATATTGATATGTAAATTACTAAGTATTCCTTTGTCCTGTAATTCTTTAGCTGTTACTTTGTTAATGGGTGGACCGATGCATGAAAAAATTGGTATTGCTTCCCATGCTTCCTTAGGCACTGTGCCTGTTAATCCCCAACGCAACGGTACATTTGCTAACGGACCACCTAGTAATTTTCTAATTACATTGGCTTTTCCTTTGTGAGCTTCGTCAAGAATAACACAAACACAACCATCAGCTATATCAGAAAATTCATACCCTTCTTTTGTTCTTTTTTGCTTATGTAAACTTTCTAAACTTTGCCAAGTTGCAATAATATGAGTTCTATTAACTTCTTTTCTATCGCCATAATAAACCCCAACATCTAAGCCTAAATTTTTATAATCTTTTTCAGTTTGTGTCACTAAGCTTTTGTTTGGTACTATGACTAAAGATCTTCCATATTTTTCCACCTTTTGACTTAGGACGGCAGTTACTAGTGTTTTGCCACCGCCGGTGCTTATGGATTGCAATCCTTTGTCGTGTTCTAAAAATGAATTAATAATATCAACTTGGTGATCTCGAAGTATTATACTTTCACCAGCGCGGTCATGTCCTTTAGGCCATTTAATATCAGAAACACTATTTACGTCAACAAAATCAAACTCAAATAATCCGTATTCTCGATTATCAACCAACTCTACATCGTAACCATCTTCTTCAATAATTGGAAGTAGTTGATCTAATAAGTATATATACGATCTTCCTCCAGAGTCACAGAACCTTACTTTTCCATCCCATCGCCCTAGCTTAAACGCTGGGGTAAATCTAGCATGAGGGAGAAAATACGTACAGGCATCTGCCAACTTTCTCCGAGTAGTGATGTCTAGGTTATGAAACTTGACATTAACTTCATCCCTTACTTCTAAAACACACGTCTTCCCTGACATTATTCACCTTTAAGTTTTGTAATTAAATTATCATACTGCGTTACTGTGCTTTTATGAAGATTATATAAGTCTTTAATATTAAAAGTAGCGCACCCTAAACGAAAGGTGTCTATAACCTCAGTAAGAACTACACCATTAGCATCTCCAACTAAGTTGCTTGGATAACGAACATACCCGTAATACATTAATAATACTGAAAGGTCTTCACTAGGCAATGGCTTCTTAGTTAATTTTCTAAAGTCAATAACATTGCCCAATAACACTTCTTTAGCTATTGTCTTGTCTAGTGATTGAACTAACTGCTCTAAAACACCAAGACTAGACGTCTTATTAAAAACGATATTAAATCTTTCTATACTTTCATCATAATGTTGCATCATCTATACCAGCCGTCCGTAGCTTAGTTATATGAGATAGCATCCATGATTTTTGCTCAATTGCTTTGTGTATTCCTAAAAACTTATTTCTTATCAAAGCGATTTCGTTAATAATTAAGCACAAGTCTACTACTGACGCTTCACCATCAACATATTTCTCAACATCACGAGATTTTAGATCGCGATTATAATTTTCTAAATATTGCTTGAATTGTTTAGACTTTTCTTTTCTTAACTCTACGTTAAAGTATTCGAGAATGGCTTCAACTTCCTGCAATTGCCCGTATCTGTGCTCTACAATACCAGGCAACTCTGCGCAATGTTGTTCTATTCTTCGCCCGTCCTTTACCTTAATATCTTGTTTTGCGTCTTTTATTTCTGAATTACAATACTCAACATAATCAACGATTTTGTTCCAATCATTTCTTATACTTTCGTACCAATTCATCCTCTATCCCTTTTCTTAATTAAAGCTTTTTTCATAGCTTCACTAAACATAATTGCTCTTTTCTTTCTATTTGATATTCTATGTTTAAGTGCTATGCCTTTGCCAGGAATTTCAAATTGCTCAATTATGAGTCCTTGTAGCGTTGTTAAAATTCTAGGATCAGTTATTTGAAGACACAGTTCATTATCGCTGTGTGCGGCATCATATATTTCTTGTAAAATTTCAATACTACCATCTAAATCTTTAATCTCAAGTCGTTTTTTTAACAAGAATAGCCTTGGATCTAAAATATCATCTATATTGTTTTCTTCTACATCATTCATGTCCTTCATCCTCTTCGTCTTCATCCATGCCCAAGTGTGTAACTAAGGCTGCGCCTATTTCTTTATCAAAAGTAAGACCAGAATGGCGAAGTTCTTCTGCCATTCCATATGAATCAATTACACCAATAAAATTATCTGCCGCATCTAATCGATCTTTGGCAGGAATACTGTCTCTAAGTGAATCCCATATTTCTAATATCATTTCTGAATCCAAAATCAATCCTCCTGTTCTTCGTCGTCGTCATTGCCTGCAACTAGGTCATCATCTGTTACGTCTTGATATCCATCACGTGATTCAATCTCTGTTATTTCATCCATCACTAGGTGATAATGATCTGGTTGCCAGTTCTTTCTAAACTCAATAAATTCATCACCTGTTATTCTAGACTCATATTTATACCTATTGCCAACTTTTTCCACAAAACCCAAGTCAACAAACATATCTAATAGACCGGAATAAGGATCCATTCCTTCTTCATAAGGAATATTTATTTTAACGCTCTCTTGCGGCTTAGCATAGCGACTTTTAAGTATCTTACAAGTTGCTTTAATGCCAGTTACGTCAGCACCGTCTTTCAATTTACCTTTTTTCATACCAATAACAATAGAACTAGCATACACTGGTCCCATGCCACCAGATACTTTATCTTCTGGATCAAAAATATCTTGACTTGCGTATGTGTGATTAGTTGCAATAATACCAATATTGTGTTCAGAAATCTTATTGATCGAGTTAGTCACCAACGCTCTAAGGGCTTTTGCTTTTCTACCCATATCACCTTTCATATCACCCTTCTCAAATTGTCCTAGGTCTGTTGGTGTTAGCAGCATACCCAGTGAGTCAATAACAAATAAAACTTCTGGTCTTTCGTCTCGTTCAAAATCACCATACTCTTTGTTATAGTCATTTACAAATTCATGAATAATTCTAGCAACATCATCAACCATAGATGCACTAATTCTCATAAGTTTGTCTTCTGACGTATCTACACCAAGTGCTTTCAGCCATTCTTCATCCAAGGCGTTTTCAGTATCAATCAACACACAAAAAATTCCGCCTTTTTGGGCATTTTTAACAATATTACCTGATGCTACGAATGATTTACCGCTACCTGATTCACCAGCTAGCATAGTTATTTTACCAAGAGGGACGCCTTTGTAGAAATTTCTAGAAATTAGGCGATTCAAAGAATAACATCCAGTATCAACCCATACTGTTGGATCATTAAACCCAGTGGAAATACCAGAAATATTTTTAGTAATGTTTTTTCTAAACTTAGAATAATCAATAGGCTTTGGCATTAATTACCTCCATGTACTTGCCTGATTGTAAAAATAGCGGGGCTAGAGGACCTAGCCCCGCTTGGGTGGATTAAGATGCGTTTTTCTTTCTAATCTTATCTAGAATAGCACTAGCATCGCTTCCGCTTTTACTTGTGCTTTCTTCTCCACTGGAATCGTCATCACTATCGTCAAGGCTATCATCTGCAGACTGAGATTTTACCCTTTCAGCAATTGACTTAGCTGCTTCTGTTTTAGAACTAGAAGCTGGTTTTTGTGAGCCTTCATTGCCTTCAAATGCACTAAGATCCACACCAAAAGGCTTATAGTAATTAGCCCAACGCTCGGGATCATACAAATCACCATTTACTGAAGCTTCCCACATTTCAACAATAGCATCAAGGTGTTCTTGATCTGGCTTGGTTGGTAGGAAGTCAGAAAGATTGAAAAGACCGTGCTTCTCAATAGCCTCTAACTCTTCTTCATTTAAGGAACTCTCTTTTCTAGCCCATCCCGACGTACTGTAGTCAGCATACTGGCCTTGCTTTTCTTTTCTAAGTTTAAAATCAAGACCCAACTCATAATCTGTTGGGAGTTCTTCTAACTCAGTTTCATCAGCTAAGGAGTTCTTAATGATTTTGTAAATCTGAGGGCCAATAATAAACCTTCTAATTGGATTTTCAGGCAATTGATCGTCACTTTCGTTTAGAGGATCTTTTCTGACAAACCCTTGGAAAAGATACGATCTCTTTTTCCAATAAGTCCTAGCAGTGTCTTCTAAATCAGGGGATTTGAACCATTGTCTAAGTTCAGTGTGGATTGGGCATGTTTCGCCCCACATTTCAATACAAGGTACCTGTATTGTTACTGCTTTATTCTCATCAACACCCTTAATGCCATCGAAGGGAATCTTAATTAACTGCCTCTCAACCCAAAAGAATGTATTGTCTTCATCACCATCTGGTAGGAACCGGAGAACTACTTCTTCACCATTAGACATATTCCAGAAAGGATAAATTGTCTTGTTTAACTGTCCTCCACCTTTACCCTTCTCAGGGTTGTCCATCTTTTTTAGCTTATTACGAATCTGATCTAACTTGTTACTCATTGTATTACCTCCATGTAAGTCCTGAATGCGGTTTCCCATTTATGCCTCCAGTAATATCCGCATTAATTACTACTGGCTGCCCTTGGATACCGTTAAAAACAAATTATACGGTATCATCAAAGTTTTGTCAACAAATAATTAATAATTATTCATTGTTTTCTGATATTCTTTATATGTTTTATTGAAGAAAGATGAATTCTCATTAATTTCTTGTTTTCTATCTCCAACAGATGTTGCATTATTTAGCATATTTGAAAGAACAGTATGCTCAAACTGGTCTATTTTTTGGCCATTTTTCAATTTATTGGATATTTCATTTAAATATGATTTAACCATATCATCATTAACAAACTCAGACAAAGCCTTCACTTTATAAGACATTTCATGTTCTAGTGAATCAAATTCATATAAAGAGGTGTCTAAATCTTCTGGAACAACTTCGATAGGATTGTGAGACTGTTCTTCAATATATGATCTCCACCTGCCTTTTTCTTCAGTAATTGCTTTAACTAATGGCATAATATCACTAAATTCTTCATAAATGCTTTCATCAAGTCCAAAGGAATCTACCACTGTGTTTATTCCTTCTTCTATACCATTAACATAATAACTTTTTTCCATGAAACTGTCAATATTTTTCTCATAACCAACTGGTCTTGATATGGATTTAAAATCTTTTCTTATTTCACTCATTGTTTCTCTAACATCAGTAACATGATGATAGTTGCTTTCATTTATCATACCATTGTTTCTTGTATAAAACAAAAACTCACGAAGTCTTCTGTAGTTTTTAGATACTTCACAAATCCTTTGTCCGATATCATCCCACAACTCACCACCACTTTTTAGATGGCGGGCAGCAGCTTTCGCCGCAGATAGGTTATTCTCTGGAAACTTGAATCGTTCCTCACCACGCTCTAGGTATATTGACTTAATATTCCTACTTCGTGAACCAACTTTCTCTTCATCTACTGGTTTAGTATGTTTTACTTTTACCCTGACGTCTTCCAATGCATGTCTACTTACTTTCTTTGAACCAAACGGTTTAGAAAATTTGGACTCTTGAACCGTTTCGCTGTCTTCTCTCTTTTTAGATTTATATGCTTCTCTACTAAAATGTCTTGGTTTTATTTCTTTATTGTAATTTCTAAGAGTAAAATCCATGAGGCTATTAACAGCCGCAGTCCTGACTCCATCTAACAAAGACCTCACTTCATCAAGACTTTCGTCTTTACTTTTATTAAATCTTATCTCGTCTAATTCTTCATCCACAATAATCATTACATTGGGATTAGTTACATAGAACATTCTAGCTTCCTCTGGGTCTATAGTCTCAATACCCGTGCTAGAGTAAGCTTTTACCTTAAATCCATGGCCTTTTATAATTCTAAGTATCTTGTCTGCAACTTTTGTAATATCTATCATTTTATCTCCTTAAATCATACCCATAGGCATTGGATCATCATATTCATCATTATCTGTGTCGCCGAAAACATTATCACCCGTTGTGTTCATACTCTCATGGCTTTCATCATCCCATGATGCAATAAACATAGCCATTCTAACAAATACAACCGTTGCCATCACTAAGTCGTCTGTTTGTCCTGACCTAGCCTCATATGACTTACCACGGGCTACAAAATGTTTTAGCTCAGACGCCAAGCTCTTTGATGCAATCTCAAGTTTGTTATTTTCTATTAGTGATTTTAGTTTAGAACAACCTTGTAATTTCGTTTTTGTCGTAGTAACAAAACCTTTTCTTTTTCCTCTTCCCCGCGCTTCCCTGTTTGGCTCTGTCAGGAATGAACCTGGGAAGTGTTCTTCACCTAAGTCTCTAATTACGACAAGTGCTGCTTCACCAAGACTGTTGGATTCTACTGTCCAATAAATTTCGGGAGCATACTCGTTTGCATCTTCAATTTCTGTTAAAATTTGCCTTAATATTCTTACTTGATCTTCAATGGGTGATTTATTATGCTGCCACTCTGCAACTTGTCTAAAAGTAGGCAACTCGAATACTTGTATAGCTGCATTGTCTCCACCAGTACCCATCGATGGGTCCAAAGTAACTACGTAAGTCAAATCAGGGTTTACTTTGTTATACCACCTCACTTGCGCTGTTTTTGCAATAGGCTCTCTACCTGATAGTGCTTTTAATTTTATTGGATTAATGAGCGTTTCTTCAAACGTAATGAATTCACAACAGTGTTCGCGCTCAAATCTCTCATCACCAATCTTAGCTCTTTCTTCTTCTGCCCATTCTTCATCCCTGTCAGGGTGTGCTTCCCAGGTCGCCTTATATCCTTTAAACCCATTTTCACCAGTTTCTTTTTCATTACCAAATTCATCAAATGTTTTATTTGCACTATTCCAAATATACGAAAATTGATCGTCGTCTGTATTTGGAGTAGACGTAATAATGCATTTACCACCCGTAGACAACGTAGGAGACAATGATGTCCACAATTCTTGTGCCATTCTAGGCTCAACGAATGCAAACTCATCAAGATAAACTAAAGACAAAGATAAACCACGACCAGTGTTATCAGTGGTTGTTTGTGCAATAATTCTGGATTCATTATCAAAAACAATAGATTGTTTATTATATTCTTTAACACCAGCTCTTATGTGATCAGGTAAACTTTCGTATGCATACCTAACACGCTGCATGATCTCCTGGGCGCCTTGCATCTTGTGAGCTGCGACTAAGATAGTAGCGTCATTATTAAACATAGCATACCAAAGAAGATAACCAGCAGCTACAGTAGTTTTACCAAGCTGACGTCCAATCATAGCTATCGAATACCTATATTGATGGTACACGTCAATCAGCTCTTCTTGGTACTCATACGGACTAAACAGCATTTGTCCTTTCACTGGATGCTGTATGTACATGAAATTTTCCATGAAATACTGTGGTCCAGTGTCTGGATCCAAACACTCTTTTAGCTCTTCGACTTGTTCAGCAGTATATAATACCTGCCTGTGAGCTTTTTTAACTAATTTATCATCAATATTTTTTGACATTATCGCTCACATTTAAACTACTTAATTGTTTTTTCTTGCGTTCGATGCTATCTTTCTTCTTTTTCTCAGTTTTTCTTTTTTGCTTTCTTTTATCTAACTTTTTTCTGTTTGTTTCTTCTTTACTTTGCATCACGCTATGGTGAATATTATTTAAGTTCTCTGTGGTTTTTTTTTATCAGTGACTTTTTCAAGCCTAGATACAAGCCCTCTAATTTTATTTAGATTAACCATAATTCGTTGAGTGTGCTTAGCTCTTTCTTCACCAGGTGGTAATTTACCTACTATTTGTAGTCCTCTTTTAGCTGCCTCTAGTTTATCAATAGCAGCGGCTAGACTTTCATTATCACCCTCAACAGATGCTCTTTCTGTCAATGCAACACGTAACATATTTGCGTGTTCTTTGATCTTACTTTTCAAATAAGAAACGCTTGGGCAGTAATGTTCTTCTGCTTCATTTTCAGATTCTTCCAAAAAAGATCTGTAACCATGTACTAAGGATTCATGAATATCATCATGCTCGCTATCAGCATAGTTTCTGGTATTTTCTGGATTATTACCAGACCTCGCGCCAGCAGGGCCTTGTTTTTTAGCCGATGTTCTAGTTTGCCCAGATGGGAAACCATTTTCATCATCATTAGTGTGACTGTGACCATAATAACGATGTTCGCCGTAGCCATTATTTTTAGAAGCCACAGAATCTTCTTCTAGTTCTTCATCATTACTATCACCAAGCATTGATTTTTCTATAGAATCAACCATTCTTCTCATTTCTTGAGACGCAGTTAATTCTAAGCTGCCACCCTCATCTTTATAATCATCATAAATAGTTGAAGCCACTTCCTTCCAATCTACATTACCAACATTACCCATTTTTCTTCGAGCAAGTTGGGAAAGTTCACCCACAAGGTTTTTCATTGGCTGCTGTGTTTTTCTACTTTTTGCGACAGCAGTTTTAACTTCATCTTCAGCATCATTAATTAATACATTAATAACATTAAATGTGTCATCATCACCAAACTCATGATTGTCTACCTGGTCACCCAGGCGCTCATCAACCTCTTCGCTGCCGTCAAAACCATCAACAGATTCCATCATATCTCCCAAAGGTGACATGAGTCCATCAGCTTCTTCATAACCTGGTTCATTTTCCCTCTCACTTCTCATTTTTTCCTGAGCATCAATTGCATTCATAGAAACATAAGTGTTTGGGTCTCCTGGCTTTTCTCGATGAGTATATGAAGATTGTTCATCTTCTATTTCCATTTCTTCCTCATCTACTTTCATAGTTTTACCAGTAGATGGTGTGATACCAGCCAACTCTTGTATTAGCTTTTGTTCTTCATTCAATTGAGTAGTTGGTTTTTCTCCAACACCAGCTAGTTCTTTTAATTTTTTTAAATCATCCATTTTTGCACCTTATCTTTTATATACGTAATCAGACATTGGCTTTCTTGTTTCATTACTAAGAGGAGAGTCTGTTCCTTGTTTACTTTCTTCATACCCAGCATGAGAACTCTCATCTTTCTCCCTAGGCATACTTAGTTTATTATAATAATACTTAACTTCTTCATTTTCCCTCTTCTCTTTATGACTATCTAGAACATTATCAACCTGTTCTTCTGTTGTTGGTGCTTCTTCAGATTCACCAACGTCAGTACCAATTGCTGTTTCATATTCTTCTTTAAATTCTTTAGATGTTCTGTAGGCTAGGTCCTCAGTATACTGATGCCTAGGGTCATTGCTTGGATACACCATTAGCATTTGTTCCGACATTCCTAATTTTTCTGAAATATATCGTCTAAGAGCGTCTGGTGTAATTGGGTATCCAACAGTTGCATGAAATGAAAATACTTTAGAATTTTTAACATTTGGAAAATCTAAAGGATGAGACTGAATTGGTGTTTCTGAGAAATCACTAGTTTCATGAAGATCATACTTCATTAAAGCACGTTCTATACAATCCTTCTGATTTTCAGTCAAATCATTTGTTGCTACTTTAATAGTAAATACGTATTTTCTTTCATTACTCATCAAGTAGTGGCTGAAATTAATTTTTGAATCCATACTAACACCTTATGTTGTTTATCCTTATTTATCGGTTTCGTCGTTATTTTTGTTTCTTTCTTCAACTTCCTCAGGATCTATTTCAACCTCTTCTATATTTTCTACGTCTTCTTCATTTTCCACGTCTTCTTCACGCTCTTTTGCATCACCTCTTAGTGTTTTTAATAATTCATTCCTGTCGAAATGAATACCGTTTGGTGATCTCTTTTGTTCTGTCTTAGAAAGGTCAACCTTCTCTTTCTTAATTTGCAGTTCTAGCATTTTAAGTCTTCTTTCATTTTTTGAATTTTTACTATCTGCCGCAATCTTTAACATATTAGATGCTACTTCTAATATTTTACCGGCGTGGGCGTCTGTTACATTAAGGCCAAGTTTTTTAAAATCTTGATAAGCGGTTAATGCTTCTTCTGCAATTTCATCCATCTCTAGATCATGTTCTTGTAAATCACTAATATGCACTAATGCCTGGTCAATTCTATCAGACATGCTTAAATCTTCCTGGGTTGCTATTTCGCGACCAGTTCCTTTTTCTTTTTCATCCTCATTATTTTCTTCATTATTATAATGAGACAAATTTAGTGTTTCTTCTAATCTATCAGTCATCGTTTTCTCTTCATTTGGTTAGAAAATATATGATCTTCATTTAATACCCTAAAAAACATACCATGTTTGTCTGCAAAATCTTTAGCAGCCTTCCATTTTATGGCATTTACTTGTAATGCCGCTTTGTCGCGCTTAGTCTTGGCTTCACTTAACAGAGTTTCTCTTTTTGGCTTTACTTCTAGAATCTCTGCTCTTAACTTCCCCGTTTTATCTTTATATAAAGCAGTAAAGTCAGGAACATATACAGTGTATTTATTCTGAATAGGGTTGAAGTATGGTATTTTCATGGATTCGCTTGCCCAGCGAACAACATCAGGATGGTTGTCTAATAGTCTACAGACTGCTAATTCCCAGCTTGATCTCCACACAATTGGATAGGTGCCGGTGTATTTCTCAGGATTCTCAGGTTGAAAGTGACCTCTATGACTTCGCATAACATTTTTACGCCTTCAACTCTCTAGCTTTTCTGCTAGAACTTTTTTTATTATTAATCCTAGTGGATTTTCCTACTTGATTATCACTTCCACGAAGTCTATTATAAATTGCATAAATGTCTTTGTTTATAGAATCACCTTCACTAATAAACTCTTCTATTACTTCTTGTGGTTTTTTGTTTAATGCTTTTGCAACATCTAATGCAACTATAGAAACAATATCAGATACTTCTTTAGTTGCACCTGTTTTTTGTTGAACTCTAGCAGAGCCTATTTGAAAATTTAAAATATCTAAACTAGCTTGTTCTAAACGGCTAATTCTTGGAAGTAGCTCACGCGCCTGTGATTGTTTTATGCCTGTTCGAAGATTTCTAATTAATCTAGTGCTTATTCGATCAGACATTATCCACCACCTATTCCAGATACATTGCTATTATTTCCAAAAATACTCCACGATGACGCGGATTGATTAACTGTTCCTAATCCAGTGTCTATTGTGTCATTTAATAGCCCTTGGACGTTAGTGATTGCACCAGATTCCTGTAATTGTATTCTGGCAATGTCTCTAGGATCATCACCACGCAAAAGATTACCAACAGACGAGTATGCTCGGGCAAGTCCCCTCGCTGGAAACTCTTCTTCAGCAAACAATTCACGTTGTCTTACTGGTATAGGAAGTTTAACAGTGTCTGATAATTCTAAATAATCACCATTTCTATAATTCCACAACTCGGTTGAAGTTAAGATATCATAGTTATTTTGGTATACTATTGTCTCATATTCTATTCTCATCGTCGCTTCTGATGTTTCTGATTGAGAATAGTCTTGTTCTGATTGGGAAAAGGATACTATCCTTGGATGCATTATTTCTGTTCGGGCAGCGCGGCTGCCATGAACTTGGAAAAAGTCTATACTTTTAATTAAATTTCTAACATTACCAACTTGTGGTAAATTGTATCCCCATCTATTTACATAGTCTATTGACTGGTCATTACTACCATCACTATAAACAGACGACTGTGGGATTATGTCATCTACATATTCTGAGCCTTTATGTGACCTTCCATCAGTATTCTCATCTAGTTTATAACGAGTGACACCATCACGAAAGTAGTACTCATAATACATTTCCCATATACGCATAACTTTGCCGTCAATAGTATCATGAAACACGACATCGATTGGCTCATGTGTTATGTTCGTTTGAGTAATTCTCCATTTATTATATTGGTTTAGTTTTTCTGTTTCTACATTAACAGACGGTGGTGTGAATCTTTTAACCAACGAAGTTATGAAATACTGATCTTCTACATCTAAGAACCTTTCCACAAACGCTCTAACATTTTCATCTTCTTGGTTGAAATTAAACCTAACAAAGAACTGAAACCTTTGCCTTGGCGTGTTTTCAACAAAAACGCTATTATTTAAACCAAAATTACGATGGGCGTGCCTAGAGTCACGGAGGTAGTACCCATCGGCACTACCCCCAAATGACCTTCTTAAGTCTCTCACTGGACGAAGCTGATTTGCTTGCCCTAATATGTTACCAACTCTACTAAGTGGCATAAACAGTTATCCTATTATACCGAAATTCCACCGATTGGACTTGATGTATTAGGGAATGGATTACCACCAACGGTGTTACCATCATTATCAAACGGTCCTGCAATTTGCACTGCATTATCATATCTAACTGTCATAGAAACTGTGTGGAAACCATCTGTTGATGTATAATCACCTTCAGGGTACTCAACATTAGACAAGAAACAACCAATTAATTCCCAAGCTTCTAATTGTTCATCATTACCACCACCAAGTGAGTGAATTTCCATGTTAAACTTATAGTTACTTCCGGAAATTGCACTTGTTTGCTCGAAGTGGTTAGTTTGTTTCTGCAATTGAGCACCAACAGCAGACACTACTGCGTTAGTAATATCATCACGTAGCACAACATTGATAGTATCCCACTCGTGCTTACCAGCAATATATGCTCTGGATACATACGAATGAACTTCAACAATATCATGACTTAGGGTTGGTCTGTCCACAGACTGTACGTTTTGTGTCATTTCCCTTAGTTGTGCATCACCGTCGCCAAAGTTATCAAAAATAACTCTATATCTAGTGGTTAACTTAGGCTGCAAAATACCTAATTTTTCACCATCTAAAGGAATACCAAATTTACTAATATCACCCATTTCTTACTCTCCTTAATTGGATATTATTATTATTCTTATTATATATATTTATCTAAAAAATGAAGAAATGAGTTAACTACATATTTTATATAGGTGGTTTAGTCCTTTAAAATATCACTCTGTGGTATTCTTACGTAACTATCATGTTCAAATACAATAACCTCTGGATCTTCTGTTATTGGCAACCATTCTAAGTTCTCAGCTTCTTTTTGGCTTAATGTTTTTTGAATTTTGTTAATGTCAATAGTGGTCCCTGGTACCACGTTTATTCGATACACCATATTACTTCGTGTGTTTTCGTAATACCATTCAGCGAGACTTTTATCGGGCGTGAACGAACTTGCGCCATGAATAGGTATAAGATGTTCTCTTTTAGAAGTGTCTATGTTAACGAAAGTAGCACGATATAAAACATTATAGCTCGTCTCGTACTTGGTATTAATTAATTTTTTTAATTGGTTAGTTAATGAACTTCTGTGTGCCATAGAGAAAGATATGTTTTGCCCTTCGCCTTCTAGCCATCGGTCAACTAAACGAAGGAGTTGCAGTCTACTAGTGTTCTCTATTTCATTAATTTTCACCGGCTTCCTCCTCTGCAACTTTTTCTTTCCAAACACCATAAAAACGTTTTTTAAACCGTTTCTTGTTCTCGTCAGATAAGTGGTCCCTGAGTATTTCAAACTCAGTATCAAATAGATGATTAAAAACGTAACTAAAGTCTTTAAGCTCTTGCTCGGTATACTTATTCTGCTTAATATTTCTTCTAAAAACATCTACCATCTGATGATAATAAGCATTCATCTCTGCTGGTGAGTTGATATATCCTTTAATGTCTTTTCCAGGATCTATTTGCGGTGACTTATGATAACCATCACCCCATCTGATACTATCGATAAAATGCACTAACTCATGGACTACGCCGTCATCTAAGTTTTGTTGTTTTAATATACGAGCAATCGTAGTACTATATGACAATTTCTCTACTTGTTCACCAAACAGTCTTAAATCAGGAAGACCCCTTATATTAAGAATGTTGTTATCCTTTTTTCCTATAAAACCAAAAGTAATATCACCGCGTTTTATTTTATCAGTATCCTCAAAGTAGAATTTTATAGTTAATGGTTTGGGTGGGTTTATATTCGTTCTTGATTTAACGACGGGATATGGTATAACTAAGGTGTCTTGTTCTCTATTAATAAAATTCTTAAAGCTATTAGTAAATAACTCACGATCTTCCATTGATTCTAACGACTCAAATAGCTCATCAGCCATTCTTCTTGCTTCTTTCTGTACTGATTCATCTCTCCACCTAGTCTTTTTCTCGAATAATTCTAATAATCTCATAATAGTTTATACCTACCAAATCCATATCCACGATCAATTATTGATTGATCAGTCATTTTAACATTTTCAGTACTAAAAACTCCTGGTTCTTGCTCACCACCATTATAGTATCTAATTTCAACAGGTAATACCTGAAACCCAAGTGAATCAGCTGCCATAATCCTATGATTACCTTCATTAACGAACGCTTTGCCTCTTTGATCAACCATTATAAAAGGCACGTATTCTTTTGACGGTTCATGATCGCTTGGTGGCAACTTACCTTCTTTTGACATATACTGTTTGATGGATTCTAGATCATCATAACGCACTCTGTCTTGTTCGCCTTGTGCGCCTCGTATTTTTCTCAAAACATTCACTGGCATAAACGCTGGTCTATTATAGACGCCAGTAACAGTTCCCATGATTTTTAACATACCAAATTGATTAGTCCCGGCTTCCTCTGACGATTTTCTCTTAGAATCAAGCCATCGTCCACCAGGGTTATCAACACTTAATTTCAAATCCTCTATGCCTTCGGATAAAATCTCACTTATTTCATTTATTCTCATATCTTTCCTTATAATTCGTCATCGTCCATTTTTTCTAGAGAATTAAGTATCTCGTCAGCCATTCTTTTTGCTTCTTTTTGAACAGAATTATCACGCCAATTTGATGCTTCAAATAATCTCAATATTATCTCCTTTGTTTAATCATACTTGCTGTATACTTCTTGTCTATTACCAACAATTACGTCTTTTATAAATTCTGGTGGTATAGAAACATTAAATGAAACCTCAGGTAAAGTTCCTTCTACTTCACGAACTTTGTTTTGTTCATACCAATCCTTAGGAATTTCAAATACTATTAAAGCTCTTTCTTCATCTGAAATTAACTTTGGTTTACTTTTTCCTAAAAATGCACTTTCACCAGACATGTTTGCATAAGCAAAAGCAACATCTGCTCTTGGTGATAAAAATACTTTCCCTCGGTCAGAAGCATATTCATTATTTACACGCAAACCTTCTTCTTTAAAAGAAGTAACTAAATCTTTATGTGTTCCATGAAATAATAACACAGAATTATTATTTTCTATAATCTCACTTATTTCATTTATTCTCATATCTTTCCTTGTATATAGTACCCGAACGTAAAGTCGGACATTTCATAAATTAAATAAAGATCTTCTACATCGTCATTACTATTCAACATTTTTACTGCTTGCTCTTTAGTAATAATTTTAGCATTGATAAGATTAACATCTTCATGCCAAATAACCTCTTCAATATAACCGTATGATGGCTTAGTGTCGGTTGTGAACCAAATTGCTATTATTTCTTCATCATCACCAATGTGAGTTGTTTGTACTCTTGGTACGTATTTTCCGTGATTTACCGACACTGCGGTAATAGCATCTATACCAAATTTTTTATAAGGTGGATTCATTAGCAACTTACCACTATCTAAGACTTCTTTTGCTCTTTGTTTCGTGGTAAAATGTAAGAAGCTATCCTCTTTAATTGTCACCTTAACTTCATTCACTTTGGTAATATCCTATAATTATTTTTAATAAATCTATGAAAATATGTTCCTTTTGAACCAGCATCTACCCATCCCTGGTATGTCTCGAAAGGAACATTATAAATCACATAATCATCTCTCCTAGTAGACATGATAACATTATTAGTCTTCTCATCATAAGACAGGTCTTGTAACCAACTAGACTCAACTGGGTCTTCTTCAATTTGGGCAATTTCAAATAATCTCATTTCTTTTTATTCCTTACTTTTTTAATTTTGTTTCTTGCCCTATTGACATAACGTTGTACTGGTGCTAAAGAATTGCTCCATTTTTCAAGCAATTCACTATCGGACATAGTATGTCCTTTATGCAAATTCTTCTTAATATTCATTATATTAAAAGAAATACTGTTTAGGTATTTAAATGCATTATTAATATCTTCTTCAATTTGTTTAATATAATCATCGTCGTTCTGTGAAAAGGTACTTTCTTCGTTTAATTTTTTAATTTCGTATATTCTCATTCATCTTCCTTTGATCACTTCTTTTTCATACTCTGCCGCGGCGTAGGAGTTTTTCTTAATTACATCTTCTGCTTCTGGCCATCTTCCTTTGATCACGTCTTTTGCATAGTCTCCTGCGGCGTAGGGGTCTTGCTTAATTACATCTTCTGCTTCTGGCCATCTTCCTTTGATCACGTCTTTTGCATAGTCTACCGCGGCTTCAGGGTTTTTCTTAATTACATCTTCTGCTTCTAGCCATCTTCCTTTGATCGCGTCTTTTGCATAACGTAACGCGATCTTAGGGTCTTGCTTAATTACATCTTCTGCTTCTGGCCATCTTCCTTTGATCACTTCTCTTGCATAACGTACCACGTAAAACGGGTCTTGCTTAATTACATCTTCTGCTTCTGGCCATCTTCCTTTGATCACATCTTCTGCATATTGTAACGCGGCGAGGGGGTTTTTCTTAATTACATCTTCTGCTTCTGGCCATCTTCCTTTGATCACGTCTTTTGCATAGTCTCCTGCGGCGTAGGGGTCTTGCTTAATTACATCTTCTGCTTCTGGCCATCTTCCT
>PWOA01000050.1 GCA_003564155.1 Candidatus Cloacimonadota bacterium | reverse complement strand
TGCTCAAGTTGGGTTAAGAGGCTGATAAAACTGTTGGGCTTCGATGGAGTAACAAACCTGTTCATGACCAAATTAGGGGATAACAGACCGTTATTTGTTTCTCTTTTAACATTTCGTTCCTTTTAGTTGTCCATTTTAAAAATACACTCGCTCGAATCTCATAGTCTTGGTGATTACTGTTAGTTCCAAATGGATATCTGCATGATATGAAAATCGTTTTTAAACAGTCTCCTGAACGGGAATGAGGGGGAGGGCAGCTTTGCACACAAACATATATAAACAATTCACCCTTATACATTATAAATTTGTTATTATTCGCAACAATATCCATGCTAATACCCTTTATAATAACTACCGCTGTTATAAGTTGTGTCTGTTATTATGACATATTCAATGTTATGTGCAATAGCTTTAAAACTACAATATGACATGCTGTAAACGTGTCAAGACATGATTTTGTTGATTACTCAACATAATATCGTTTTTAATGTTGAAAGTATGTAGGAACATCCGCATCGCTTCAAAAAAGTATTAATCCAATGAATTTATTACTTTAAAAGTATAAGTTAGCAGTCAACTGAATTTAATATTTCTTCTATATTATTAATTAGGTAGAGTTTACCACTAATATTGATAACAGTCAGTCTATTGGCCATAGCAGCGTAGGAACAGGATCTTTAAAGACTTCCTGCCATCTTTCAAAAGATAGATTTGGAGTTATGATAGCAGATATTTTCCGGCTCAAAGCGACAGGTTAGTTATCAAAGCCCTAACGCTTCTATATCGAAGGAGATATTGCTTAGTTCATCGCATAATCAACAGCAACAGCCCAGATTGTATTTTATACCTCTCGGTAGAACTACACCGAATAATCACTTTATACTGCAGAATACAATAACAATAATTTACCCGAATAATGAGGATAGCTATCCGTAACTAACATTTGATGATTGCCGATACTATTCTTGAAGGAATTGAATAAATGTCATTTCAAACACTTATTGCGAGTTAAATACTTCAAAAATTTCAAAACAATCAGCATCTTACTGTATAAACAGTCTAAAGAACAATCATTTTGTATTGTGATATCAGCCATTTCTTCTTTAAACTGATCAGGGAGTTGCTTATCAATTCGTAATTCTATACTCTCTTTGTCTAATGAGTCACGATCTACTAACCGGTTAATACGTTTTTCTTTTGGACATGATACATTAACTGTTATATCAAATAAGCTGGCTATACCGACTTCAAACAACAATGGTACTTCAAAAAAAATTAACTCATTAGACCGAAAAGTTTTAAAATTCTTAAAATCATGAATCTTTTTCTTTATCTTTTCTATTATTTGACAGTGAACAATCTGATTTAGTAATTGCAACTTATCTTGATCTTCAAAAACAATACTGCCCAATTTTTTTCTATCAACTAAACAATTTGTTATAATCACACCACCGAAATGTTGTATTAGTTTATCTTTTATATCCGGTCTGTTCAGCAAATTATGACCAATTTTATCAGCATCAATAACTTGATATCCTAAATCTGCAATCTTTTTTGCAACAGTACTCTTACCACTTCCAATACTACCTGTAATAGCTATAGCATATTTTTTTTTAGAATGTCGATTCATAGTGCTGAGATTTTGATGATTATTTATTCGGTTGATCAGAGATAATCTCTACTAATCTCTCAATATTAATATCGGTCTCTATCACGCCATTTTGAGCTACGGAAATGGTTCCCTTCTCTTCTGAAACAACAATTGCTAAAGCATCACTTTCTTCTGATATGCCGATTGCTGCTAAATGTCTTGTCCCAAATTGTCTTCTGTATTCAATATTTTGAGTAATAGGTAACACGATTTTTACAGCTACTATTCTATCCCCACGAATCATGACTGCACCATCATGAAGAACACTGCCTTTATCAAAAATTGAGGTTAGTAATTTGTTGGATAAGATGGCATCAATCTTTTCGCCTGTTTCGATAAATTGGTTGAGATTGACATTATTCTCAATGATTATAATAGCACCTTTCTTAAGAAAAGCCATTGTGTCTACAGCATTTATCAAAGGAGCATAAATTGATTTTTTCGGTTTTTTCTGAAATGCCATTAGTAGATTTGTGTTACTTATTTTTGCTAATGTACTACGAAGTTCCTGTTGAAATAGAATTATGACTACTAACAACCAATAATCTCTTAATATTTCTACTACTGATAGTATCATCTCTAATTCTAAATATGTAGCCACGAAAAATAATATAGTTAATAATCCCAGGCCGATAATTATTTGATAACCGCCAACTTTATTAACCAGTACGATCAATCTATAAAGTATAAACCAAACGATTATAATATCAACAATATCTTTAACTGATGGTTTAAGAAATTGAACAATTAAAGGTTGGGTGTTAGATAAGGCCAATAATGCGGTAAAAATTAAGTTCATATTATTCATCTTTAGTTTTTTATATAGTCGTTAATCGAATAGTAAGTGTCAATAAACTGTTTATTCTCTTTAACATCATGTACTCTAACAATGTGAATATTATTTAAGAGTGCGAAACAAGTAGTAGCTAGAGTCCCACCAATACGGTTCTGAGCAGTCGCCGGAAAGATACTATTCATAAAACTTTTCCTGGAAGCTCCAAGCATTACGGTGCATCCTAATTTATGAAATTCTTGGAGACGTTTAATTATTTCAATATTGTGATGATACTTTTTGCCAAAGCCAATACCTGGATCAATAATAATTCTATTTGTACTTATACCCTTTTTAAGACAATAATCAATCCTCTTTTCAAAAAATTCAATAATTTCAAGAACTGGATCATCATAGGTTGGATTGATTTGCATGTCTTTGGGAGTTCCTTTAATATGCATTAATACTACGGATACATTCTGATTACTTGCTATTATATCATCCATCTTATTATCAAATTGCATACTACTGATGTCATTTATTAAGTTAGCTCCCGACTCTATACTTTTTCTTGCTACTTCCGACTTGTATGTATCGACAGATATAATGACATTCGGAAGCATATCGCGTAACTCTTTAATGACAGGTAATACTCTTTTCAATTCTTCTGTCATACTTACAGGTTCTGATCCTGGCCTTGTTGATTCTCCGCCAATATCAATTATGTCAGCTCCCTGTTCTACTAAAGTGAGACATTGTTCAATAGCTTTTTCTACAGTAGTATAAAGTCCTCCATCGGAAAATGAATCCGGGCTTATATTTACAATACCCATAATTTTAAGCCTGTCAGATTTCAAATTAAGTAAGGAATGGTTCACAATCGTATCTTTGATCCTATAATTTTTTACTTTGCTCGTGATTCACACTAAACAACTGCTAAATGTTATAATTATTTACCCGATTATTTAATTCGGTATATAAAAGTTATTTTACCCTTTTGAACAACATTCTGTGGAATTGGATTAAACCTCCATTGTGATAAAGAATTTAAACTTAACTCTTCTAATATCGGTTCATCTTTTTTTACGATGATTAGATCTCCAACTCTTCCATTTGGATATACATTGAACTCTATTGCCACAGTGGCATTCCTATCTAAACCTTCAGGGTAGTCAGGTATTACTTCATTTAATATTGATCTTTGTTTTATTTCGCCTTCCAAATAATATGCAGAAGTCCGGTCATCTCTTTCCCCTAATAATGCTTGCAGACTTTCTAAATAATCATCTCCGGTTAAGGCAATCGGTTGTTCATGTATCTGATTGGCAGAAAGATCAATCGCATCTTGTGCAATACGGCTTTCAACTCTTGAAATTGTGTTGCCAATTCGTTCATCCAATTTAACCGGCGTAGTAGCAATATTTTTTTCGATGGGTATATCGATTTTCTCTAAGGGTTCATCAAGTTCTGTTCTGACTTGAGGCAACTCAACTCGTTGAGGAATTATATTGCTAGCTTGACCTTGATTAAAATCTCTAACTCCCGAATCTCCAATTCTGGGAACTGGACTGAAATCTGAAAAACGAGCTGTTGGGCTATGTTCCATCCTGAATTCTAATATTTCTATTTGCCTAAATATTTTTTCCGGAGTCACTTCATAATAAACTAAAAAACCTAAACTAATTATGAAAAGATGGATCACAATTGAAAATACTAAAGCCTTTTTATTATCAGTCATAACAATTCTCTCTTTTTCTATAAGCAATAATCACTTAAATATCTTGTTCACGAATAATCTCTGTTGCAATGAAAAATCTTGTGGTTCCTGATAATTTAGCAACATCTAATAATCTAACAATACGCTGCAAAGCGATGTCTTGATCAGCTCTAATTATAACAACCTGTTCAGGGTCATCAACTAACATCCTATTAAGAACTGTTGGCAGAGTTTCCCATGTAACATGGATATCATCCACGAATAGATCATCGTCCTGAGTTATTGTAATGCTGATATTTCTATTATATTCATTCTGCTGTGTGGTTGATGAAGGTAGATTTATCTTTATTCCCGAATGAGTTATAAAACTTGATGATATAAGTAAAAAGATCAATAATAAGAAAATCACATCAGCAAATGAAATTAAAGCAACTGAACTAATTCTCTTCTTTGTTAGCTTCAGTTCCATAACTTTTCCTCCTAAAATCCAACAATAGTTGGTTAACATAATCTTCTATTCCCGTGGCAATACTTTCAATATTACTTACTAAATAATTATAGAAAAGAATGCTGATTATTCCTACGGTAAGTCCACCTATTGTAGTCAACAAAGCTTCCCAGATACCTTGAGCTAATAAGCTTATATCTACACCTCCACCCATTTGTTCAATGTTCATAAAAACCTTAACCATTCCGGTTACAGTTCCCAAGAAACCAACAAGAGGTGCTATAGCTGCAATAGAAGCCAAACCTCCTAAATTCTTTTCTAACTTATGCATTTCACTTTTTGATGCTACGTTAATAACTTTTTCAGCTTCATCAATGTTAATAGTATATGCATCTATACCTTTAGCTAAAACATTCGCCATAGGGTTGTATTGATATTTTTCACAAGCTTGAATTGCTTTTTCAAAATGCTGATTTTCCATCAATGACTTTATCTCTTGAAAAAAATTTGCACCAGGCAGCGCTGCTTTTTTTAGTTTTATGAGTCTTTCTACAATTATTGCAATTGCAATAATTGATATTATTAGTAATACCAGCATCAGCCAGCCACCTTTCGCAGCTATTGATATTAATGTCATATTAAGTAATCCCCCAATTATTTATTATATTTGATTTCGTTTTTATATTATTTACACCAATATTTTCTCATCAGCGAACAAGATCTTGCAGGTTGTAGCAATAACTCTATCTCTTTGCCGTATGGATATTTTCAATTAGTCTATCTGCATCATTTTTACCGTTCTGAAGTTCAATATTTTTAAGATTGTTTCCGATTATTTTCAAATCTTCATTTAGGGTTTGATATTCATCGTTACTGAATGATTGCGATAACAATAACCAGACGTAAGCTTCATAAAAGTCTTGAGTTACCCCTTTACCATTAGCATAACTAATACTCATAAAATACTGAGCCTTCCAATGTCCTTGATTAGCAGCTAAGCGCCACCATTTAACGGATTTTTCAAAATCTCTTGCTACGCCATTTCCTTTAACATAAAGTACACCTAATCTATATTGTGCTTCTATATTCCCATTCAAAGCTGCCCTTTTGTAATAAGTAAATGCCTCTTGATAATCTTGTTCTAAAATTATCCCCTTTTCATAAATCTTTGCTAAATTATAGAGAGCATTAGGTTGATCTTGATCACCGGCTAATTTCCACCAGTTAATGGCTTTATCATAATTTTGTTCGACGCCTATGCCATAGAAATAACAAACACCAAGATTAAATTTTGCATAATCACTACCTAATTTTTCAGCCTTTTTGTACCAATTTATTGCTTCAAAATAATCATGGTCAACTCCCTCTCCAAAATAGTAAGAATCACCCAAACTATTCGCTGCATCAGGGTGACCTTGATTTGCTGCTTTATACCACCATTTTACAGCTTCTTGACGATTCTCCTTAACTCCATCTCCATTATAGTAACGCCAACCGGCGGAATATTGTGCATAAGCATGTCCTTGATGAGCAGCATATCTGTACCATTTAGTTGCTTGCTCTATATCCATATTAGTTCCGATACCTAAATGATAGCTTTCTCCGATTTTATATTGAGCATTTATATGATCTCGTTCTGCTGCTATTAAATACCACTTAAATGCTTGCGCCAAATCTATATCTACTCCCATTCCAAATTGGTAACTTAATCCCATTGTATATTGAGCTTCTAAAAAATCATTCTTAGCAGAATATTTCCACCAACGATAGGATAAATAAGGATTATATCTAACACCCTTACCTATATTATAACAAGTTCCCAGAATAAATTGTGCATCAGGACAACCTTTAATAGCTGCATATCTTAACCATTTAACAGCCTTAGCATAATCCTGCTCAAAACCTTCTCCCAGATAATAACCCATTCCAACTTTTAACTGAGCATCAATATTTCCTTGTCGGGCTTTTTGTAACAAGTCTTGATTATCATTTATCAGTGAATATAAAAAGAAACACCACATAGATATAAGGGTAAAAACAACCGTAAATGGTACTCGTTTTCTCACCAAAACCTCCTTTAAAGGTAACCAAATGTCTCTCTTAAATTGTTAAACCAATCTTAATGTAATAAACACTAATACAACTTAATTATTCCTACCATGTTACTGATGATTTTGTCAAGAGTTAAAATAATATACCACTCCCTGATTTTTTCTATAGCCACGACAATTGCACTTTCTTATTTGCTATTTCTTTGTAAGGGTGCTTGTTATGTCGTCTGAAACTATTGAGGCTCTTTGCAATTACCTTAATAAGTGATAGCAGATAGACTTATTTAGCTTTTAGAGCTGTTTTTTCTGCCAAATCACTAATATAATCCCACACTTCACAGTAAGTTTATATTGCTTATCCAACAGAATGAAGATTAAAGAGCACTAAGCAAAACGAGGAGTGCTAGCCTGTCTTTTTGTTGTATGGACAGAACACCGTCCCGTCAAAAAATAAACAAAATATCTCAATCAGTTGTGAAAGTTACGGTTCTAAATACAGATCAAGTTCACACCGTAACATCTTAAAATTTTATTTCATTGCTGTAGCGTATTCGCAGATCAACGTATCCAAAAGTTTCTTTACCGAAACGATATCATTTAATCGGTAGGCATTTGCTCCACAGAAAGCAAATCCTTCGCTAAGTTTTCCCAATTTAGCGTTAGTAAGTGCCAAAGCTATACAATACGGTGTCGTTTTGATATCGCAGGTTTGTAAACATTTCCAAGGACACTTAAAAGGTTTTTTCTCACCTTTATTTACTGACTCAATAAAACAATTTTTGATTGCTCTGCCGGGCAACCCAACGGGACTATCAATAATGACAATATCCTCTTTGCTGCAATTGAGATATGCCTGCTTAAACTCAAGTGAGGCATCACATTCCGTGGTTGCAACGAACCTAGTAGCCATTTGAACCCCTTGGACGCCTAACTGCATAAAGCGATAAATATCTTCTCCTGTATATATGCCTCCCGCAGCAATGACGGGAATACTTTTACCGAACTGTTGTTCAAATGGTTGGATAACTGAAAGAGTGTCGATAACCAAATTCTCTAACTTATATTCCTGATCATCGATATGTTCTTTTTTAAACCCGAGATGTCCACCAGCTAAAGGACCTTCGACCACAACTGCATCCGGAACTTGATTGTAGTGCTTTGCCCAATAGGTGAAAATTATTCTTGCTGCTCTTGATGAAGATATAATCGGGCAAAATTTTGTAGCAACACTTGTTTTTGTTCCTAATTGTAAAATCGCAGGATATTTTAAGGGAAGACCGGCACCAAGAAATAGTATATCCGCTCCTTCTTCCATTGATATAATAGATAGTTCGTCGTGATCAGTCAGAGCCATCATTATATTGACTCCGATGATTCCGTCTGTCATTTCTTTCGCTTTACGAATCTCTTTTCGCAATGCTCTTTTATTTGCTTCTTGGAAATTTGTGAAATAATCTGGTTCAAGCATACCTATACCGGCAGTAGAGATAACTCCAACACCGCCTTCATTGGCTATCGCTGATGCTAATCCTGACAACGAAATACCGACACCCATTCCACCTTGAATTATCGGTATTCTGACTTCAAGATCACCAATTTTCAAGCTTGGAAGATTTGATATCATACTCTATTCACCTCCTTTTGAGACACAGAATAATATGTTGCTTTCTCTTCTGATTTTCTATTTATCACTAAATAACATATCGAAGTTCTGTCAATTGTTTTTGATAAAATGTCTTCCACCTGATTCATTACAGATAAGTGATAATTGAATATTTACCTATCATGCTCCCGACATGTTAGCTATTGTGTAACAATAGTTTCAATATAGACTTAAACACTTTTATCCTAACAAAGAAAGTCCGTTTAATTATTCTCAGCTTATGCCGGATAGTATATAGTTTAGATAATAAAGGCGATACCTACAAATCATTTAACTTTACACCTACACGGATTATTCTAATATATCACATATACTACAACTCTCTGGAACCCGTCTCTCAAATTAATCTAACAGTTTCATCAGTTCCAACTGTGCCTTCATGTATTAAATCATTATCTGCTGCAGTTTGATTTTTAACTAAACTATCAGATCAATGAATTAGATCGAACTGTATCGATGTTGCATCTAATTAGCCCAAATATTCACTAACGTTTGAGACACTTTTCGAAAGTGTCATGTTGCATATTATATATATATAGTATTATTACAAGAGGTTAACTCAGAGCATCCTTTAGCAGGAATTCAAAATTAATTCAACTAATCCTTAACAATCTTCTTGACAAATATACAGATACATAAATCTTCAACAAAAAAGTATAAGGAGAGTGTTTATAATGACTAAAGCAGATCTGGTAAAAAAGATTGCCTCGGAAACTGGTATATTACGTAAAGATACAGCTGTTATAGTTGATGCTTTATTAAATTCCATTAAAGATAGTCTGATAAACGGAGAACGTATTGAATTAAGAGGCTTTGGAACTTTTAGTATGAAGAAGAGAAAGCCTAGAACCGGAAGAAATCCTAAATCAGGTGAAAGAATTCCTGTTCCGGAGAGAATTGTACCAACATTTAAGTATACCCGAGCAATTAAAAATGAAGTTAGTAAACTTACAGAAAATGATATAAAAAAATAGTGGAGCATCAATGCCTTGTGGAAAAAAAAGAAAAAGATTCAAAATAGCCAAACACAAAAGAAAGAAAAGACTAAGAAAAAATCGCCATAAAAAAAAGAATAGGTAATGGATGAGTCTTACTTAGTTAAAAAATCTAACTTAGTTAGAAAAAAGATTCTTGGTATTATTTTTAGAGCAGGTTCCGGTCATCCCGGGGGTTCATTATCAGCCGTGGAGATAGGAACTGCTCTTTTTTTTCATATTTTAAATCATGATCCTAAGAATCCTTGTTTACCGGAGAGAGATCGTTTTATACTTTCTAAGGGACATGCTGCTCCCCTGCTTTATGTCTTACTTCAAGAAAGTGGATATTTCCCAGAACAATGGTTAGAAACATTTCGTGAATTAAACTCTCCTCTCCAAGGGCATCCAAGCTCTATCAAGTGTCCGGGTATTGAAATATCTACAGGTTCTCTTGGACAGGGATTATCCATCTGCTGTGGTATCGCCTTAGGTAATCGCCAAAAAAATCTTAACTGCTATGCGTTTACTTTATTAGGTGATGGTGAGCTTGATGAAGGACAGGTTTGGGAAGCTGCTATGTTCGCTTCTCATTTTAAGCTTAGCAATGTTATAGCGTTTATCGATCGCAACGGTCTGCAAATTGATGGAACTACAGAAAAAATTATGGCCTTAGAACCATTGTCCGAAAAATGGAAATCTTTTGGATGGGATGTACATACAATTAATGGTCATAGTTTTGCAGATATTATTATGTCTGTCGATAATGCAAAAAAATCACCTAAACCTTCTGTTATTATTGCAAACACAATTAAAGGAAAAGGTGTTTCTTTTATGGAGAATAATGCCTCTTGGCACGGCAAAGCTCCAAATAAAATAGAGTATGAACTAGCTATGAAAGAATTAATATTATCAATTAACACCTAACACTGAGACTGATCACTATGAAACTACCATACAATAAAGGTGACGTTGTTCCTGTAAGAGACGGCTACGGTAAAGCTCTTTTACAATTAGGTATTAATAATTCAGATGTATTGGTTTTAGATGCAGACTTAGCTAAGTCTACTCGTTCCGACTGGTTTGCTCAAAATTATCCCCTTCGTTTTTTTGATGTTGGGATTGCAGAACAGAATATGGTTGGGGTAGCATCTGGTTTATCTTTAACCGGTCATATTCCTTTTATAACAACCTATAGTGTCTTTGTTACCGGCAGAGCTTTTGATCAAATTCGTAACACAGTTTGTTTTTCAAACTTAAACGTTAAGATTGTCGGTTCACACAGCGGGTTGTCTGTCGGTCCTGATGGTGGTAGTCATCAATGTTTAGAAGATATCGCTTTAATGAACGTTTTACCGAATATGACTGTTCTATGCCCTTGTGATGCCAACGAAGCCTATATAATGACTTTATGGGCAGCTGATTTTGAGGGCCCGGTCTATATAAGATTGGCCCGAGAAGCCACTGAAGTTATTGTAACCGAAAACTATTCAAGCCAACCGGGACGTGCTGTTTTTTTTAATAAAGGTAAGGATGGTTATGTCATCTCCCACAGCGTAATTGGGAGTAATGTTTCAAAAGCAATCGAGATCTTAGAAAAAGAAGGATTATTCCTATCTCACGTTAATTTTAGTACTATTAAACCTTTAGATATCTGTTTTTTAGAATCTATAGCTCATGAAAATTTACCTGTTTTTATTATTGAAGAACACTTTTTATCAGGAAGTCTGACGAGCATTATTGCAACTTGGTCAGCTTTAAACAAACCAATTAAAATCCATTCTCTCAATTTAAACGATACGTTTGGTGAATCAGGATCTCCGAATGAATTGTACGACAAATATGGTTTCACTCCGGAAAAAATCGCTTCTTATATTGAAAATATGATAAACAGATGATGATCTAAAAGAGTTTCTGATACTGACAACTGCTTTGTTGAATAATATTAACTTAATTATTAGATTATAAGTTTTTTATTGTTATATTTAGTGTTTTTGTTAACGACTTATGCTGAGTTTACCAAGTGAGGTATGCTGTAATTTATGATAATAATATCCGTTTTTTACTAGCACTTTTTATTGTTAATAATATCCGCGAAAAGCCATATATTCGGACTAATTATTCACATATCATCGATTGGTATCTATTTCTTTCTACATACAAAGGATAAAATATGATCATTTTTATTTATAATTTATTACTGACGATTTGTTTGATTATCGCTTTACCGTTTTTAATAATATTCCTTCCTAAAAAGGAATTGATGATGAGGTTAGGTATAAACAGAACGCCTAATGATGAATATTTATGGTTCCATTGTGCATCTGTTGGCGAGCTTAATGCCGTTAAGCCACTACTAACTGCAATAAAGCAGAAAAATGAAAATAAAAACATTTTGGTCACCACCATGACTGTAACCGGTTTCAATAGCTGCAAAGAAGTGCCGGAAATTAACCAGGCAAGTTTACTTCCATTTGACTTAGTTTTACTTTACTACATCTTCATAAAAAGATGTAATCCGCAGGTTTTAATTATTGTCGAAACCGAACTTTGGTTCAGTCTTTTTCAAGCATGTAAGCTGTTCAAAATACCTGTTCTTATTGTCAATGGTAGAATTTCTGATAAGTCATATGACAAATATTACTTTATCAGTAAACTATTCAGAAAATTGTTCAGCCATGTAAAATTTGTTGGAGCACAATCACTCGAGAATAAAAAACGTTACGAGTCTCTAGGCTTTAAAAATGTTTATAATACACACAACCTAAAATTCTGTACTGAACTTCCAGAAGTCAACAAAGAGACTGTTAGATCTGAGTGGCATATTGACAAGAACGCATTCGTGATAACATGGGGCAGTTCCCGCGAAGGAGAAGAAGAATTACTCCTCTCAATCTACTCAAAACTTAAAAGAAATATACCAAACTTACACCTGATAATTGCACCGAGACATATCAATCGCCTCTCGGATATTAAGATATTGCTTAATAAAAAGAAATATACCCTACTGTCTGAAATCACACACAACTCAAATATAAGAAAATCTGATAATTATAATGTTAAGACCAACTTAATGAATTCCGATATAATGATAATCGATTCTATGGGTAAACTTGTCTATGCGTATGCCACTGCTGATTTAGCTATAATAGGAGGTAGTTTTTTTGATTATGGAGGTCATAATCCTTTAGAGCCACTTTATTACGAAACTTCAGCAATAATCGGGAATTTTCATAGCTCATGCAGAGATCTGATCTGCAAATTAGTAGAAGATGAAGCGATAGTAGTTTCCAGTACAAAAAAACTTTCCAAAGATATAATCAGTTTAGCTTCGAATAAATCAAAACGAAAAGAATTGGGAGAAAAGGGTAAGCAAACTATAGTTAACAATTCATGTAGTGTGAAAGAAAACCTGTATCATATCGAAAAATATGTAGATTTAGTTTAACTACCTGTATAAGGATAAGTTATGTATTTACGATTATTATGTTATATCACAAATACTTGACTCGTTGAACTAATAAATATATTCGTTTATACAATAATATTATGGAGATTTCAATGACTGAAGCTATGTTTTACCATAAAATAAGTGGTAATAGGATAAAATGCGAATTATGTCCTAATTATTGTTCTATCTCGTTAGGTGAATATGGTAAATGTCGAGCGAGGTATAACCAAGACGGCATACTTTACTCTGCAAATTATGGTAAAACGGTATCAGTATCGATTGATCCTATTGAGAAAAAACCACTTTACCATTACTATCCCAACAGTAATATTCTCTCGATTGGTTGTAATACTTGTAACTTAGCATGTGATTTTTGTCAGAATTATACTATCAGCCAGCAAGAAGTACCTACCATAAACTTAGTGCCCGATAAACTCCTTGATTTGTGCTTTAAACATATTATACAGTCAGTCGCTTTCACCTATTCAGAACCAATAACATGGTATGAATATATTTACGATTGTTCTCAATTATTGCAATCTAATGGTATCAAAACCGTACTGGTTACGAATGGATATATCAACGAAGAACCTCTGAAAAAAATATTGCCATTTATTGATGCTATGAACATCGATCTTAAATCAACATCTAATGACTTTTACCGAAACATTACTCAAGGTCAGTTAAAACCGGTTCTTAACACAATTAAACATGCATTTGTTGATTGTCATATTGAAGTGACAAATTTAGTCATACCCGGTGAAAATGATGACACTCAGTCAATAGAGAAACTCATGGATTTTATCTATTCTATTAGTCCGGATATCCCATTACATTTTTCTCGCTATTTCCCTCAGTATAAGCGTTCAAATCCACCAACACCTCCTAAGACACTATCGATTGCTAGACAGACGGCTCTTAATAAATTAAACCACGTCTACGTTGGTAATGTCCTGACAAATGAAGAATCAAATACCTATTGCCCTGACTGCCACGTTTTATTAATAAGTAGAAACAATTTCAATGTTACTGTGAAAAACCTAACAAATAATCGCTGTAGTAACTGTCATACAATTATCTATGGATACTTCGATTAATAACTATAAATAATCCCAATAATGGAGGAATAATGACTAAGAAACAATCTCAACAACCAAAGAAAAAAAGCAATCCTGCAAAAAATGAAAAGAAAACTTCTTTTGATATCAGGAAAGTTGTCATTTTCTGTATAGCACTAATTTTAATTGCCGTCTTGATAATAGCCATACCAAACATTAGATTACTATTTGTTGGTCAGGATGTTGACGTATCTACACCCCATGAGCCTAAAGTGATCGATCTGGAATTTCGACAAGATGGAGAGCTAGACTTTTTTGATTATGATGGCTCGGTTATTACGACTATTGATATTGAAATAGCTGATGATGATGGTTCTAGATTACAAGGACTTATGGGTAGAGATAGTATGGAAGAGAACCAAGGTATGCTATTCATCTATTATTCAACAGGAACACCCAGGCCTGCATCAATGTGGATGAAAAATACGATTATTCCTTTAGACATGATTTTCATCAGACAGGATAAAACAATATCTGAAATTGTTGAAGATACGGTTCCTTTTGACGAAACACCGATTATTAGTTCAGAACCTATTGGCTATGTTCTAGAAGTTAATGCTGGTTTTACTCGTAGACATGGTATTGAACCCGGACATAAAGTTACCTGGAGATAATAGAAGTTTATAAGAGCTAAGAGTTAATCGATAGAATAATTATCAAATACTCTTAGCTCATTTCTTAGACAGATAATATAATAAAATTACTATTAACTACTAATATGTTCGATAAGTTTTTGGATAACAGTTTTAGCTGTTATACCCTCTGCTTCAGCAGCAAAAGATACTAATAAGCGATGTTGAAGCACAATAGTTGCTACACTTTTTACATCTTGCTCTGATGGAGTCGGCCGACCATCAAGCGCAGCTTTTGTTTTCGCAGCAAGTGTTAGGTACAACGAAGCCCTAGGACCTGCTCCCCAACTAACCCACTTATTGATAAAATCCGGAGCTTCTTTTTCACCCGGCCTAGTCAAACGTGCAATCTTAACAGCGTAATCCAGAACATGTTCACTTACCGGTAATGATAATATTAGTTTTTGCATCTCAATAATTTCAGTACCTGATAATATTGGTTCTATCTCATCAACACCAATGCCTGTTGTCTTTAACACGATTTGTTTTTCCTCTTCGTAAGTAGGATAATATATGTTTATATTAAACATGAATCTATCGAGCTGTGCTTCTGGTAATGGATAAGTTCCTTCTTGTTCAATAGGGTTTTGGGTTGCTAAAACTAAAAATGGTTGTTCTAATTTATAAGTATTGTTCCCGGCAGTCACATGATATTCTTGCATAGCCTGTAATAAAGCGGCTTGCGTTTTGGGAGGTGTTCTGTTGATTTCGTCTGCTAAAACTATATTTGTAAATATCGGTCCTCTGATATACTCAAAATATCGTTTACCATCTATCTTATTTTCGGCTAAAATGTCAGTTCCGGTTATGTCGGAAGGCATCAGATCAGGAGTAAACTGTATTCTATTGAATTTTAAATTTAAAGCTTTAGCTAAAGTGGCAATCAAAGTTGTTTTCGCCAAACCGGGAACACCTTCAACAAGGCAATGACCATTAGCAAATAAAGCGATTAATATTTCATTGATCACTTTTTTTTGACCAATAATCGCTTTACTTATTTCTGTGACAATCTTTCCGTTATATTCAGATAATCTTTCTAATTTCTCTATTCTCTGCTGTTTTTCAGTCATATATTTTATCTCCTCTTTCTATATTTTTTAACAAATTTATTCCTCCGTAACTAAAGGAAAACAATCCTACCCCGATAATAATTATTCCGGTGATAATATGTGAAAACACCATTATTCCGCTTACAATTTCCCGATTCATACCAAAACCTATCGCAAAAATTAACACCATTAATAACTCGTTGCTCCCCACTTGAGCTGGAGGATGTGGAACGATATATGATAGATAAATCAATGTATATCCAAAAAGTATATAAAAATAATTAACATCTTTATTAAAAGCAAGAAATAATGAGTAGAAGAACAAACTATCGAACAGTATGGCTAAGATGGATAACAAAAATACCGGAGCTACCAATTTCCTGTATTTTTTAAAATTTACAAGCCCATCAACAAAATGTTCAATTATCCCATTCATCCGACTCTTCCATGAAGCTGGAAATATAAATAGCAATTTATTAATGAATTTGAGCGACAGTTCTCGATTCATCATCACAGAAAATAATAATGCAATTCCTAAAACCGTTACAATCACAATAAGTATAACCAAATAATTTAAATAGGGAGACATTTGTATTGGCAATAAGGGCAATAGTAACAGAATCAATATTATTCCGCTTGTATCAAACACTTTATCAAGAAAAACTGAAGGCATAACTTGTGACATTCTAATTCCAGTGAACTTGCGGACAAAATAACATTTTAAAAGTTCTCCGGTTCTTAGCGGTACAAGATAGTTAGCAAACTGACCACCCATAAGAAATATAAAAGCCTTAAATTTACTGATCGTAACTATCGTTTTTAAAAGTAATTGCCACCTTAAAGACCTAATAAAATAAGCCATTATGTACGAAATTATACCAATAATTATATAAGTCATATCCAGATTCCTAAATGAACTCATGACTTCGCTAACGTTAACTAGATTGATCCAGATTAACAAGGATACCAGACCTAATAAAAAACTGAATACTATCTTAATTGTGAAATTTTTCTTTTGTCTCATAGTTTATAAATCAGTCATAATATTGTATTGATTCAACTAAGAAATTTGGCATCATAAATAATCCATCCTTTACTAGCTTTAATATACAAAAATACATCTACTTCTGCATAAATAGATAATAATGGTGATGAGCCCAAAATTTCTTAAAAATTGAAGGTAATAGTTTTTCAAACCAATAATATTTCATCATTCTTTCAGGTAAGTTATTGTCTTCACCACAATAGTAATCTAAAATACTCAATCCTTTACCCTTTTCTTCATCTTTGTCTGATAAAATATTAAGTCCGCATTTCTGTAAAAACTCCTCTTTCATCATACCTATATCCGGCCAAGGAGGACAGTCTATATATGAATTATCTATAAGTCCCCAACCCATATCTCTTAAAATAGGGATAAATAGGGATTTATCAATCCATTTTGTGTTAAACAGTTCAAACAACTCTTGTGCTGATTTATCTGATGAAATTTTTTGTGTTATATAACCCAATCCTGTTTTGTTCGGAACAATAAGAAGTATCATTTTTTTGGTAACTCTGGACAGTTCACTTAAAAAGGTGTTTAGATCCTCGACAAACCAAAGAGCAGAAAAATTCCAACTCATATCAAACATATCATCATGAAAAGGCAGTCTCTCAAAACTCTTGGAATAAATAAAGTTTATACCCCAATGTTCTAAATTTTTAGACGTAAATTGCTCTGAATATAATTTTTCGATCATGCACAAACGTGTGACATTATTATCCGTAATTGTAACTTCAATGTCATTCATTGCCAAATTAAGAGAATTAATACCACTGACCCCAGTAAATCCAAAACTGGGAGATTCTAAAACAGTCTTTATCCCATATTTAGAAGTAATACTTTCCAACAAATTGTTAAAAACAACTCTTTCGTAAGTTGAACCTAAGCCTTCATCATGATTATAAAAATACTTCTTCCAATTATTAATTATTGGTATAGCCATTTCTTATTTTCCGATTAACATTATATAAACCTTTAGATTGGTTTTAATGAAGTGTTCCAATCTTCATATACATAGTATAACCAAATGATTAATATTAGTTACGATTTATCCCTTTGATCTGCTTATACCAGTCTATTACAACCTGAAAACCGGGCAGTGTATTTATATTACTGATAAAAAGATCTTTATAAGTTGATCTTGTATCATAAAACCAACTGTAGCTTATTAATCTTATTCTATTGGCTTGATTAGTAAATCCTAAGCTATCAAATGTTTTTTCCATTTTGCGGAAATAATTGATAGAGATATTACGATTGTTTGGATATGGTTTATCCCTCAAATGAACACTTATATAATCTACTAAGTCTTTTAATTTTACTGGTTCACGATCAGCAACATTATAAATCTTATTACCCAAGTATTCACTTTCACCAAGTTTATAGAACACGTCGGTAATCAGGTTAATATGAGCCAAGTTAATCCGAATAGGAATATCAGGAATAAATAACATCTTTTTATGTACTAACTTTGTTAGAGTATAAGGAAATCCATAATCGTCAAGTCCATACGTGATTGCCGGTCTTACTATATTAGCTTTCAGACCATTAATAACCATTTTTTGGATTATTGCTTCTGCTTTTATTTTTGTGTAATGATAGTAATTATCTTCTTGAAACTCCGTAAGAATATTAGCAGGTAATTCTTTTGGTATAGCTCCATAAACTCCAACTGATGAACAAAATATTAAAACCGCATTCGTGTTTAAGGCACTGTATGCTATTTGCTCTGTGGCATTAACATTAACATCATAATAAGCCTCATTAGGAAAATTTCTTCCTCCTCTTAAGGCACCGATATGCAATATAACATCAAAACTATTCTTACTTAGGTAACGCTTGAGTAAATTTATATCAGCTAAATCAATTGGAATTATGTTAGCTTTAGAAAATAGATCCTTGTGTTTATTTGGATTTGTGCGAGGACTAACAATACCGGTAACATTGTATTTCTTATTTAGAAATCTCTGTGCAACATTTCGCCCTATAAAACCGGCAATACCTGTGATGAGTATTTTTTTTGTGTTCACGTTAAAAACCTTTTAATTTTCGTTAACAATGTATCTTCTCGCTGCCTATCAACATAGATCTGAGAGTTTATAATCTGTATTTCTTTGTTATCAATCACTTTTCTGGGATTTATATCCGTTAGTAATTCTATCGGATAGTTCGGATAGTGTTTGATTAGCATGTCTTTTGTCTGCAATAAGCTATATTCATCAGATGCGCAATGACAATCAGAAGCTATAAAATGGATCAATCCCTTTTCTAATAGGCACCATACTGTTTTTGCCACAGATTCACCATATTTGCCCAAAAAACTTCCTGCATTAGCTTGTAAATAAACGTCTCTATACACTAAATCCTCTGCAACTCTATGATCGTCTATTATATCTGAATATCTTTCCGGATGTGCTAAGATTGGTTTGTAGCCTTTTTTAACGATTCTATAAAGAATTTCAAAAAGATTCGCCGGTAATCCATTCAAAGCTGATTCGACTAAAATATAATGACTATTCCCCAGACAGTAATTATCAAGATTTATTTGCCCGTCAATGTTACCGGTCAAATAAAGTTCAACCCCTGTATGAATTTTGATTGATAAATTGAGTGATTTTGCCTCTTTAATTAGTTTCTTACAACTAGTTTCGATAATTGTATTATCATTATCATATTCACCAACTATATAGTGAGGTGTAGCTATAATATCGGTAACACCTGATTGAATAATAGCTTCAAGATATTTAATAGAGGTAGCCATGTCGGGAGAACCATCATCTAAACCAGGTAATATGTGAATATGAATATCTATCATTTTTCTTAAGACAACTCTTCTTTTGTTAAAATCATACGGAATTGTTCGAATTTAGTTGATTGTTACATCAAATAATGTGAAATATTTAACATACGATACGGGGTATGTTAAACTAAAACTCATTTCTAAAACTATGAACACTTTCGGTAATACTTCTCAGCATTTTTGTGTTATTATTTTGCTCTAATATTGTCCCGGTAACTATAATATCAGCTCCTGCTTTAGCCTTCTGATAAGCTATTTCGGGACTCGTTATTCCACCTCCGACTATAATAGGCAACTGACAATTTTTTTTAGCACTTTTTATGATTGCATCAGGAACAGAATCACTTGCTCCACTACCCGTTTCTAAATAGATCATTTTCATTCCCAAATATTCGGCAGCTAAACAATGAGCGACCACAATATCCGGTTTATCTGCCGGAATAGGCAAACTATTACTTATGTACTGAACGGACGTTATACTACCGGAAGAAATTAGAATGTAAGCAGTGCTGATAGTATCCAAAGAAAAACGTTTAATCAAAGGTGCTGCTCGAACTTGTTCACCAATAAGTAATTGGGGGTTTCTACTGCTAATCATAGATAAGAATAATATTGAATCAGCATTCAGCGGTATGGAGTTCAGAAGTCCTGGAAATACTATTATAGGTATTGTTACATTTTTTTTTAATTCTTCTATAAATTCTTCCAGACCTTTGTTTAGTAAAATGCTGCTTCCGATCAATATGGCATCTACTCCCGTCTCTTCAGCAGTAACTGCCAGCTTAATTGAATCTTTAATTTCTGTCTTATCTGGGTCTATAAGAACAAAATACGCAGGTTTAGGCATCGCTAATATTTTTTCATAAACTGTCATACAAATAATTCCTAATTACTTTTAATATTTATTGTTATGGTTATAATTTTTATCTTATATATCAGGTCAACTAATCTTCATTTCTTATGTTTCATTATTCATGCTAAAGAAGCATATACAATCAGTAATAGCAACATATGCAATTTTGATACCTGAGAGAAAACTCTAATAAACTTAGTCTCAAGTCTATTGAATAGAAAGATGTACATTATGATTAATGGTATAGCAAATAAAAAAGAAATTGAATAAAATAATTTGCCATCTAATGTTTCATACCGATAACCTAAAAACAATAGTACGATTACTATCGACACAGGAATAATCGACAATATTATGGCAAATCTTTCTCCAAACTTCGTAGCCAAAGTAGTTATCCCATTTCTTATATCACCCGATATATCTTCTGCATCTTTTATCATTTCTCTGGTTAAAGTATAAAAAAAAGTATAAACAAAAATCGGTAATATGATAGGTAAGTTGCCTGTTGCTAACGATCCATATATAAACACACTCGCTGTAGCCCAGGATATAAATAAATTACCAATCAATACTGTTCTTTTAAATATTTTGGCATAATAAAAAAGAATTAGTGAATTAATGAGAGCAACGATAATAATACTTAAAACACCTGTCGTAACACTGATGATTATTCCCAAAATAAATAAGAACAAAGAAAAATGTAGAGCTCGTTCCGGCTTCATTTTTCCTTGAGGTAAAACTCTGTTTGGTTTGTTGATTCTATCTAAAGGTAAATCATAATAGTCGTTCACTACATAACCTGCTGCTGCAATAATCATAGCCGATAATACAGTCTGTAAAATAATAAACCAGCTATAATCGATAACTTGAATTTGCTTTAGAACGGCTCCAATAAAAACCGATAACGCAACAAATAAACAATTGAACGGTCTGGTGATACTTATATAGCTTTTCAAATAATCAGCCTTCAGAGATATTTCCTCCGGATACTTATCTTCAGAGACATATTTTAAATAGGCATTCTGTCTTTAACATAGTTTATGTAGTCAACTAAAATATCGTTGTTGGGAATTGTTTTAATGGACTTATATGTATCATCCAGTATCTTTTCAGCCTTCTTTTTCGCTCCATCTAACCCAAACATACCTGAATAAGTAGTTTTGTCGTTTCTTAAATCTTCACCCGGATCTCTGCCTAATACGTCAGATGTGCCTATTTCATCCAATATATCATCAATTATTTGATATGCTAAACCAACATTGAGAGCATAATTGTCTAATGTAACTCTAACATTATCATCAGCATCAGCCAATTCACAAGCTAAAGACATTGAGGCCTGCAACAAAGAACCGGTTTTTTTAAGATGTATATATCTGAGTACATTCGATCGTGCTTTGCCGCTGGTAGTTAAAACATCAACAGTCTGTCCGCCGATCATACCTCTTGTAGATATTGCCTTAGCTAAAATTTCTACACTTCTGACTGCTTTTTGGCTATCTCTTATTATTGTCAATAATTCAAAAGCTTTTGTTATTAATGCATCTCCGGCCAAAATTGCTGTTGGTACTCCAAATTCTTTATGGCAAGTCGGATAATTACGCCGCATATCGGAATTGTCCATTGAGGGTAAATCATCGTGGATTAATGAGGCTGTATGTACTAACTCTAAAGCGCAAGCTGCCGGTTGTACCTTTGTTAAACTTCGTATATTTAAAGCCTGTTTTAGAGTTTCATAAGCGGCAAAAAAAAGAATCGGCCTCAACCTTTTACCCCCTGAAAACACAGAATAATTCATAGCCTTGTGTAATTGTTCAGGGTATTGATTAGATGGCTCTAAAAATTTCTTCAATCCTTTATCAACAAAACTTCTGCGGGTATCAAAATATTCTTCTAATTTCAAATTTTCCTCATTATTCTTTAACATTATTCAACTTATCAACGTAACTTGTTGTGGAGAGACCACAAATAAACCATAATTATCTAAAAGGTAAAGTCATTATTGTTGGCAGTTATAAACTGTCAACTGAAAACTGGTTAGATCACTTCTGCGACCATCTTGATAACGTTGAATATATGTTGCTTATTTGCTTATAATATACCTTGAATTAGCTCACACTGGGTCTCGGGCGAGAAATACAGCTGGCTAATGTTAGTAATAAACCATTACTTTTTATCTGGTTAGTCTTGTCGAGTTTCATGCTGATTACCATAAAGATACCAAATACCATCTTCTTTTAACAAGTAAGAAATGTCTCCATACTCTTCCGAAGGTTCTTCACTATAAATTGTATCTTCATTATTTCTTAATATCATATTAAAATTTACTGTTGCCATATAATCATATATAATTATCTCTCGTTCCGCAATTTCAAGACTAAAGTACTTCAATAAGCGCTTCTGCCAAACAAAACTCTGCTCTTCCCTATCTCTGCCATTATGGTAAAAATCAGTGTGTAAACGATCAATAATATCATTTAAATTATATGAGCAAACTGCATCCTCAATGTCGTCCAACAAAAAGTTTATTTTTATTCTTGATGTTGCTTCAGGATCTGTTACGTTGGAACAACTGATTAAAAATATGATCAATAAACTAGTTTTGGCAACAATAATAATAATTGTTTTCAACGTTATAACACTCTCAGCCATTGGCAAAACCGGATATTAGTTAATTATTAAGTTCGAATCTTGACATGAAGTATTATTATTAATATAACTTACCCACCATGAGCAAGATGCATAACAAATACCGATGAATTATCCGGGACAGTGGTTTTATCATATTGGTTATCCGGGATATAATCGTCATTTATATGAACACTAATTAGATTGTATTCATACCTCATTTTCTTGAGAACATCCGATACCGTCATACCTTCAAACCATTCTATTTTATCTCTATTATTTATTGTAATCATTGTTATACTCCTTCATAAGTATTTCTACGACACAATTTGCTTGCATATTAGCTACGATAGAAACCCTAACACTACACAGACCGTCAATAATACTGTCAGTTGATTGATCACCGCATACAAATAAGTTACCTGCACGCATTACGCCTAAATCATTAGTCTTCCCATAACCGCTTAAACCACTTCCACAAACCAGAGGGATCGATGAATATTTTCTTAACCAATTATCAATTAACCATCTTTTTTTTTCAGCTAAATCAAAAGCTTCCACCATGATATCCACACCCGCAAAATAATCAGATATGTTATCAGGAGTAAGTTCTTTATTAAATCCACTGATTTTTACTTGAAAATTTATTTGCGTTAAATATTTACGAATGGCATCAACCTTAAATTCCCCTATATCATTGAGAAAGAAGAATTGCCTATTTAAATTAGAAATGTCAACTACATCATAATCAACAATAATCAAATTACCTATTCCGGCTCTAACAAGACTCACGGCAATATTTGATCCTAATCCTCCACAACCGGCTATACCTACAGTTTTATTTTTTAATGTTTCTCTGACTCCTTGAGGGTTTCTAATGAAGATTTCTTCAATGTTCATAATCTCCTTCCTTAATTTTTACAAACTAAATAGCTGGAAAAATATTATTGTCTTGTCCTATCGAAAAAAGGGAACAGACGATCTAATCATAGATAACTGACAGCCGTTCCCTATCATATTTTGTATTTTATATGGTTTTCCAATCAAAAACAACTCAACTTAATTATGTCATCAATTTTGATACTTTTCAATTATTCCGACTAACTCAGGTAGAGCTATACCTAATTCCTTCAGTCTTTCAATAGTTGGTATACCTTTTTCATTCCAACCTCGTCTCTTATAGGCAGCATCGATGACTTTGTTATACTGTTCATAACGAAACTCTCTAGTCAATTCCATCTTTTGCTGAAGATCAAGTTTAGTAGGATCTACATTTAAGTTATCTTGAAGTTGTTTATCGTAACGATCCTCTCTTGATAAGTATTCTTCCTCGGTGACTGGCCCCACTGCTCTATACGGTGGCATATCATCTTCCCTTTGTCCGTAACCCATCATTAAGCAAATAATCCTTTGCAGATTATGAACTCTTGCTGATTGATTCAACATTCCTTGCTCGTCTAAAGGCTTACCCGTCATTCCTTCAAAAAACTTCCAATAGTTCTCAACATGTTCAGGGATTTTTGCCGCTACTTGAGGAGGATGTTTTTTTGCATTATCAGCAGGAACTACATCATTCCATACTATTTTGCATAGTCCCATCAATCCGAACCAAGTTCTAAACAGTGGGAAATAATAAAGAGCTTCTGCTTTATCTTCGAAAGTTGGAATCTGATTATTTACCATATCCATAAAGATTAGCCAAGCTTCATCATGTTGAGGCCCTTTTACAGCCAAAGAATATCCCGCTTGCTGGGCTAACGATTCTTTGCTCACATATTCTGAGTATTCAAGACCTTTAACTTCCATTCCTATATCTTCAAGCCATTGTGCTTTTTCAGGGAATTTCTTCTTCAACTCATTCTTCAAAACCCTTATACCTTGACCAATTTTTAAACCAAATCCCTCTCCCCGTGACATTTCATGTAGACACTCTAAAACTGCATCACCTGAACCGAATTTAAGTTCTTTCCCGCCGGTATCCTCAAGGGTTAATAAACCGGCTTCAAAACACTCCATTGCAAAAGCAGTCCCTGTGGCCATTGATATTGTGTCAATTCCATAAGTGTCACAATAAAAATTAAATTCTACCACAAAATCAGGATCAAAGCATCCCATATTAGAACATCCAGCAGACGTTTCATACTCGGGTCCGTCAACAACAACTTTTTGACCCTTATACGGTCCGGTTTTTAGTTTAAACCCATCGACTGCCTTGGCACATGCCATAGAACAACCTTTCCAACAAGCATCTGCCTGCTCCTGAGAAAAATACTTTTGCCTTAAAACCATCGAATCCATTTTTGGGGTATCTGGATGACTTCCAAACTTGAAATTATGTACTGGTAATAAATCATACCTGTCCATAACTTCAACAATATTAGCCGTCCCCACTTCTCTCATACAACACTGTCCACTGTCTAATGTTGCCATCTCCGCATTAACTTTCATCCCATGATCTCTGATGAGTTTGGGATCAAATGGATTGTTTAAGTCATCAATAACTTCGATTGAACCGGTAGGACAGATATATGAACAGTATGTGCAACCTACACAATGCGGATCTACTTCACCGAAGGGCATAGTAATATGTCTTTTAATACCTCGTCCGGCAAAGTCTATGATTTTTTCCAGTATAAATTCTTTGCAGGCTCTCACACATTTTCCACACAAAATACAAGCTTTTTCATTATAATCTGTTATATCACTTTGAAATCGTGTCTTATCACTAGCTCCGCACTGCTTAGCTACATCTTGAACTACTTTAACATTGGGAAATCTACCTAAGTACATTTCTGCTAAGATCTTACGGTGTTTCTTTATCTTATCGGTTAATGTCCAAACCTTTAATTCGTCTCTTACAGGATAGTTGCATGAAGTAACCATGCGTCTTTTACCTTTTGCTTCTATTTCAACCATACATAAACGGCAGCTTCCATCTGAAGTTAAATCTTTATGGTAACACAAAGTAGGAATTACTATGCCGGCTTCCAATAACGGTTTAATTAAGGAACTACCTTCAGCGACCTGAATTTTTTTCTTGTCATTGACCAATACATCTATCATCCGTTTACTCATATCTAACTCCTTATAATATTATCCAAGTCTTTTATGTGTCTATTTTATTATAACTGCATTGAATTTACAAACTTCGAAACATATACCACACTTGATACATTTATCAAGATCTATCTTATGCACTTTCTGAATTTCACCGGTGATTGCTTCTACAGGACAATTCTTAAAACAAATCGTGCAACCGGTACAATTATTCTCATCAATTCTATAATCTATTAGATTCTTACATACACCTGAACGACATTTTTTTTCTTGAATATGTTCTATATATTCTTGGGTAAAATAATCTAATGTGCTAATAACCGGATTAGGTGCAGATCCCCCTAATTGACAAAGACTTGCATCTGTGATTGTTTGTGATATTTCTCTTAAATCCTCTAAATCTTTTTCTTTACCTTCTCCATGACAAATACGGGTTAGTATCTGATTTAGGGCAAATAAACCTTCGCGACAAGGTGTGCATTTGCCACATGATTCATCAATTAGAAAATCAATAAAATACCGAGCTACATCAACCATACAAGTTTTATCGTCCATCACAATCATTCCGCCGGAACCCATCATGGATCCTGCTCTGGTTAAAGAGTCAAAGTCAACAGGCATATCGAGTTTAGATGCAGGCAAACAACCACCTGATGGTCCTCCTGTTTGAACGGCTTTGAATGTTCTGCCATTAGGTATTCCCCCACCAATTTCTTCAATAATTTCTCGTAAAGATATGCCCATCGGTACTTCTACTAATCCGGTATTGCGTATATCACCAACTAAGGAAAAGACTTTTGTACCTGAAGAACCATTCCAAGGGTTATCCTTAACATCTCCGGTACCGATCGAAGTAAACCAATCAACTCCTTTTTCAATAATCACAGGTATGTTAGCCCAAGTTTCAACATTATTCAAAACGGTAGGTTTATCCCTGAAACCAACTTCTACTGTATGAATATACTTGGCTTTAGGTTCACCTGCTAAGCCACTCATAGAAGTCATTAAAGCGCTTGACTCACCACAAACAAAAGCTCCGGCACCACGGTGAATCTTTATATCAAAACTAAAATCTGTCTCCATGATATTACTTCCTAACAAACCTGCTTCCTTAGCCTGATCCAAAGCTTTTTCAAGACGTGTCATGGCTAACGGATACTCGTTCCGGATATATATAAAACCTTCTCTAGCTCCCACTGCATAAGCTCCGATCAGCATTCCTTCAATTACTGTATGAGGATCTGTTTCTACAATACTGCGATCCATGTAAGCGCCAGGATCTCCTTCATCAGCATTACAGACGATATAAACAATGCCTCCCTCTGCTGCTTTCTTTGCTGATCTCCATTTTATACCTGTCGGGAAACCTCCTCCTCCTCTGCCTCTCAGACCTGATTTAATTATTGTATCGATAACTTGATCAGGATCCATTTCAATTATGACTTTACGGAGACTCTCGTATCCCCGTCGAGCAAGATAATGATAAATGTTCTCCGGATCTATTAGTCCTTTATTTCTAAGTGCTATTAACATCTGTTTTGTAAAGAACTTGATATCATTCATCTTTTCTTTTAATTTACCATCCGAACTATCTTTATATAACAGATCCTTAACAACATTTCCTTCTAAAAGATGGTTTTTAACTATCCTTTCAATGTCTTTATGTGTTAGTTTTTGATAAAACGTCTGGTCCGGCTGGAGCACACATATTGGTCCAACAGCGCAAAAACCATTACAACCGGTACCTACAACTAAATAATCATTTTCTATTTTGTGCCTTACTAAGGCGTTTGTAAACTCTTTTTTGATATCCATACCACCGGCTGATACACATCCGGTACCGGTACAAACCATTAGCATACCCTTGTATTTGCTCAATTTATCTTGTTCTTTTTTTGCTATACTTTGAAGATTTTTGATATTAATCATCTCCTCTCCTTTCTTACCTTTGGTTATAAAAATCTATGATGACTATATATAATATTTTTTTGATGACATAACACGTAAATCATTTAATATAGATTATTTGACCCGTTAAACATAACTACTATTCCATTACCCTGGCGATATCAAATATCTTTGGATCTTTGATGATTTTTTCAACATCTTTAGCCTGGACATTACCAAGTACTTTATCACCAACTTTGATAACCGGAGCTATACTACAAGCACCTAAACAGGCTACAGCTTCTAATGAATATTTTTTATCTTTAGTAGTCTCTCCGCACTTAATACCTAATACTTGTTCCAATCTATCAACTATTCTTGCTGATCCTTTCACATGGCAAGCTGTTCCCATACATACCTGGATCGTTATCTCACCTTTTTCGTCCAAACTAAGTGATTTGTAAAACGTAGCAATGTGATAGAGGTAAGCTTTTGATGTGCCGGTAAATTTATTAATGCGATCGATAGCTGTTCTCGATATATGGCGAAATCTTTTCTGGATATCCTGCATCATTTCAATAACATATTCTTTGTCATCTTTCCATCTATGTATTATGTCGTCGATAAACGCAATTTCTTCCGGACAATCTTGAGTAGAAATTGTTTTAGGATTTGTATGATGAGCAACTTTACTCTCTTCTATGCGCCATGATGGAGTTATGTCGCGGTTTTTGGCAACTAATGCTTTTAAACCTTTATCACAAAAGACCATTCCTATTCCACCTCTTCCGGCTTGTTTCAAACGTGATACTCCTCTGCGCCAATCCCAAAAAGAAAAATTCAGCATACCAATCCGGCTATGCTTTGCTGCACTGCCTGATGATACTACTGCTATATTATGTCTATCAATCTCCGTATCGGCATACATACAAGTTAGTTCATCAGCCAATAAATGTGAATCATTACTCTCCGCGGGAGCTGTCTCTATGGTTATCTTTTGATTAGCGGCATCCAAAACCACTACAACTTCCTCCTCACTCTTTCCGACAATCACTAAAGCATCAAAACCGGCAAACTTCAAAAAAGGCCCGAAATATCCACCAACGTTACTATCAATAGGAATATTGGTTAAAGGTGATATTGATGTCAGAAGTGTTTTACCCGTACCGGGAAAAGATGTTGTTCCTCCTAAAGGACCAGATGAAAAACAAATAGGATTTTCCTGACTATCCCATTTTGTCTTATTGTTAATTTCCAACAACATTAACCATAAATCAAAACCCTTGCCACCTGTCCATAACTCTTTCATTTTTTCAGTGACAGCGTGCATAGATATCTCTTTTGTTGTCAAATCCACTCGTAAATAACGATTAGAATAACCTTTGTCCAGTTCTACAACCTGAAAGCTCTTCTCGGCTAAAATACGATGTTTTGCTCGCATTCCTTTTACATCTTCAGCCAACATTATCTATCCTCCTAAGTTTTATTTAATTCCTTATCAACCGGATTATAAAATTGATTTATATTGATATCCAAATCTTGTATCATTATTTGTTGAATAATAATTGGTAAACAAGTTTCAGAGATTATTTGCTAGCCGTAAAATATTCTTACCAGAATCTCTTCTTAATTGATTACCATTTGTTTTTTTAGCCGGTTTAGGTCAAGCTAATTAAACCTTGCATAAATTGCAGGTAAAATATTTACTTAAATAAGTGCAATAATAACGTTTAATCTATGGTTATCAACAAAACAACTCCTCCTTTCTACTTCATTTAATTATATCTAAATTCAAATAAAGCAGTATCACGATAAATTAAAGAGAAAATCGTCACATATTATATCACATATCAGTTAAGTAGACTAGTGGAATGGTCGGCTAGTAGTCTAAGCCGCTTTTGGCGGCAATTACGTTGATAGATGTAGGAACGATGCCATTACCGGCTGCCCTCTCACTCCGAACCGTATGTGCGGTTCTCCAGGAACTAGTTTCTCATTTTAGAAACCTGCATAATTCAATGTGGATCTGGGTAATGAGAAGATTTAACAATTGTAATAGATGTTATTTTCACCTTTGACCACCTTTTCGGGGCTGCAAGCATTTTGTCCGTCTATACCGATGGTAAATATTGCTCCACATTTCACGTGGTAAACTTAGTCCGGAAAGCTAGAGGTCATTTTTTTACTGCATTTTCCTGATTTAAGTGTTTTTGAGATCTGATTATTTCATAAATGTTTCCGTACTTAATAGTTTCTAAGTAGATTCTTATACACTCGAATACAGACACCTTTTTCATAATATTATCTCTTCTATAATTACTTTAACTACTAACTTACCATTAGGGAGAGTAGGAGTCGAATATTATTCGACTCCTACTCTCCCTAATAGTAAGCTAATGTAGTAAGCTAATGTAGTAAGTAGTGTCTCAAATGTTGGTGTAAATTCCACCTCATTATTACCGGCTTTTAGATAAAGACCAGCTTAGCCCTATATGGGTGTAGCTGAGCTGGTCTTTATCGAGTGTTTTTGCATTATGTTATTATGCATTTGATGTTCTTTTATTCTTGCTATCGGATTTGTCAAGTATTCCTGACTGCTCAACCATTTCTCAGAGATATCTTGAAGCTGGGCTCCTATCAGCTTCATACAGCTTTTCGCATTAGTACCTTATCAAAAATATTCATGCTTTTTTTGGCAGAATATTCTCATTGTAGGGGCTGGGCTTGCCCCTGCCCGATAAAGGGCAACCACAAGGGTTGCCCCTACATTTTGGTTCCGGCTTGTCCGCATTAGGAAAGATAACAAC
>PWOA01000106.1 GCA_003564155.1 Candidatus Cloacimonadota bacterium | reverse complement strand
TCTTTTTAATCCTCTTTTATCTTTTTAAATCTGTGAGATCTGTGAGATCTGTGTGAGATAAACAGAATCAACAGCTTCCATTATGTTTTAGAAAAAAGCCACCAGAACATCATCTTCCACCCCTAAATTCTACATTCTACATTATTTTTATCTCTCTTTCAACTCTAAACTCTAAACTCTAAACTCTTTCGCCCTCAGCCCTCAGCTCTCAGCCCTCAGCCCTCAGCCCTCAGCCCTCAGCCCTCAGCCCTCAGCCCTCAGCCCTCAGCTCTCAGCTCTCAGCCCTCAGCCCTCAGCCCTCAGCCCCTTCGCCCTTCCCGGTTGCTTATCTTAAAATTTCTTCAAGTTTAACTGAAAGTTCTGTTTTTGAGTCACGATATTTTATTATTACCGGGCAGTATATTGATATCCCTTTATAGCCTTTAACCTGACGTGTTCCTGATATTACCACCGACTGTGGCGGGATTATTAATGGCTTATTTTCTGACGAAGCTAAATAACAATCATTTACCATATCATAAACCTTAGTAGATGCCGTAATAACTACACCGGCAGCTATTATCGCCTTTTCACTGATTACCACTCCTTCGTAAATACCGCAATTACCTCCAATGAATGCACCATCTTCAATAATTACCGGATTATTCCCGATAGGTTCAATAACACCGCCAACCATGGCGGCTGCGCTGATATGCACATTCTTACCGACTTGAGCACAACTGCCAACTAAAGAGTGAGAATCCAGCATTGTTCCGTCATCTATATATGCACCTACATTAACAAAGGAGGGAGGCATAATAGTAACGCCCGAACCGATATATGATCCGTCGCGTATTGATGTTCCTCCGGGTACAATTCTTACATTATTCAAAGTATGGTAATTATATTCAGGGAAAGTATCTTTATCTACAAAAGGTTTCTGGGGTGACCAGTTCATTGAAACAATTTTCCCCATTTTAAAACCTATCAAGATACCTTTCTTGACCCATATATTGGTTTTCCATTCATTATTAACTTTTTGTGCAGCACGAATACTGCCTGTATTTAACAACGATTTAAATTCCTGGAAAGTTTGCAGATCATTTTCATTAAATGCACTGGTTTTATCGTATAATGCGTTAATTTTATTTTCAATAGTCATCAATTCTCTTCCTTTGTCTTATATTCATTAAAATGGATAAATTCATTAACCTCTTTTCGTTCAGGTCTGTTAACTTCCTCATCTTTTTCTTCTGCAGGAAGTTTCTTTAATTCTGCTTCATCATGTTTACCTACAATAATAAGAGTAATGAGTGTCATTTCTTGAGGAATGTTTAAAATCCTCTTAGCCTTTTTCTGCGAATAACCGGCTATCGGATGTGCTACTAACCCTAAGTCGGTAGCTGCCAGCATAATAAAACCTGCAGATATTCCTGAGTCAAAGAGATTATATTCTCTGCCGGCAACCAAACAATCATCTTCTTTATTACTGAATACAGCAATAATAAGAGATCCGTTATAAGCCCACTCATTACCTTTTGATAAGGCGGGTTTCATCTCCTCCAATTTTGATTTAGAAGTCACAAATATGTAGTTCCAGGGTTGGTTATTGTAGCATGAAGGTGCCAATTGTGCAGCTTTTGATAAGTAATCGGTAATATCTTTATTAATATCGATTGGTTTGATTATCCGGTAAGCTCTTCTGGTTTCTATTGTTTTCATTAGTTCCATATACTTTATTCTCCTTAATTTATTTTTATTACCCAATAATTATCATTCACATACCTTTTTATGTCAAGAAGCAATCAAGAACATAGAACTCTTATATTGCCCCGGCAGACGATAAATCTTTAAATCGTTACAACTCAATTACGTTTACGTAATTATTCAGCTTACAAGTTACACCTTAAACTTTTTGTTGACTTGAAGAGGTCATATAACTTTTTGGAGAGAGTGTTGCATAAACGATATAATCGATATAATTTGGAGATTCATATGAATAGAAGTTTATTTATTGAAAGGCGACAGAAGCTATTAGCTCGTTGCGAAGATGGTAGTGTTGTACTTCTTTTTGCAAACTCTGATACCGGAAACCAGTTTATTCAAAATAATAATTTCTATTATTTTACCGGACTGAATATTCCTGAAGCGATTTTAATGATATCTAAGCATAGTGGTAAATTGCATGAAAAGCTTTTTATCGAGAGAACTATACCTGAAAGAATCGTTTGGGACGGGGAAAAGATGAAACCTGAAGAAGCCAAGTCGATAAGCGGTGTCGAGAATGTTCTTTATCTTGATAGATTTGAAAATGAACTCACCCCTTTATTAGCTAATAATAATTATGTTTTAACCAAACGTTTAATTGTCGAGGGAGCTTACTTATCTCCTCATGATAGCTTGAACAAGTCCTTATCTTTAGTCAAAAAAATTAAAGATCGCTATCCGGCGCTTTGTATTGATTGTCTTAGTAATATCATTATCCCGATGCGCAAGAAGAAAGATAAGTGGGAAGTTGAACAACTAAGGAAAGCAATTAATCTTACCAAACAAGGATTAGACCGTGTATTAAACTGTAAAATAGCAGGTAAATACGAGTACCAATTAGAAGCTTTAATTTATTTTGAAATCATGAATCAGGGAGAACGTAACTGGGCTTTCAAACCGATTGTTGCCGGCGGTAAGAATGCTACTATACTACATTATAACAGTAATAATGAAAAAATCTCTCCTCATGATATGGTACTTTTTGATGTTGGTGCTTTGTATAATAATTACAGTGCCGATATCTCCAGGACTTATCCGGCTGGTAAAAAGTATTCCAAACGGCAGCGCGCTGTTTATCAGGAAGTATTAGAAGTACAAAAGGCTGTCATTAACCTTGTTGAACCTGGTATCAGTCTTAAGAATTTGAACAATAAGACTGTGGAAATGTTGACAGAATCTTTATTTAAATTAAAACTTATCAAAGACAAACAAGAAGTCCGTAAATATTATATGCATTCGGTTTCTCATTTTTTAGGTATGCAAGCACATGATGTCAGCAGCAGAGATGCCATTTTAGAACCGGGTAATGTTATCACTGTTGAACCCGGACTCTATATCCCTGAAGAGAATATAGGTGTTAGGATTGAAGACGATATTTTGATAACCGGCAGAGGTGCAGAAGTTCTTTCAGCTTCCATACCCAAAGAAATAGAAGAGATAGAAGAATTACGGGCAAAAGCTCTAGAAAAATAACGATATTGATTCTATGAAGGAGTTCTAAACGTGACAAACCGAGCAATCTATCCCGGCACATTTGATCCCATAACTAATGGTCATATTGATATTCTAAAAAAAGCTACGGAAATGTTTGATGAAGTAGTTCTTGGCGTAGCGAATAATTCCGGGAAAGATACACTTTTCAGTTTAGAAAAGAGAGCTGAGCTTTGCCGTTTAGCAACTTCAGAAATCGAACGGGTTAAAGTAACAGTATTTGAAGGTTTAGTTGTTAATTATGCTAAAGAATTAAATGCCGTAGCAATGATAAGGGGATTAAGAGCCGTTTCTGACTTTGAATATGAGTTACAGTTAGCCTTAATGAATAAACAGCTATCAACTGATATTAACACGATTTTTTTAGTTCCCGATTATAAATATTTATATCTCAGCTCAAGTCTGATCAAACAAATAATCCGTTTAGGTGGAGATCTTAAAGATTTTATACCTTTATGTGTTGAGCAGGCGATCAAAGAAGTATACAAAAAAAAGAATCAGTAACCATTAACCACCCAAAGGAGTAAGTATTATGAATACCAAACAGCAAAAAAAGATCAACGTAAAATTAGATGAAAAAGTAGGGGAAGGTGTATATTCAAACTTTTTTATGATTTCCTATTCACAATCCGAATTCATTCTCGATTTTGGAAGAATTGTTCCCGGATTACCCGATGCTAAGGTATACAGCAGAGTAATGACAACTCCCCAACATGTTAAAAACTTTATGAATATTCTTAAAAAGAATATCGATATGTTCGAAAAACAGCATGGTGAAATTAAGATGGCTGGTCAGAATGTAGAACATCAGAAAGGTGTTGGATTCAAGCCCGAATAATATTTTTTAACTTTTTATGGCATTTTAATGCCTCTTTATTAATAGATAAGGATCAAGGTAATATAAATATAGATGAATCTAAAAAGTAGATTTTTAATGTTAATGCTACTTGCATTAACTTTATTCTGGTTTAATTATTATGATATCCTGGCAGCTGATGCTCATGGTGATTATATTATCGAAACTTCTGTTGGTAGAAGTTCAGGTAGAATTAATCAAATACTTGATGAACCCATCAAAGTTAGAATAACAGATCTCCATGGTGAACCGGTAGAAGATGTAAAAGTTGAATTCTATTCTTCAAAAAGTGATTTAACCGTAAAAAATGAGCAGGTTTACACTGACCATAACGGTATTGCCCAAACTTTTATCAGATTGGGACAGGTTATGGGAGATTACGAAATAGAGACTAGAATATATCTTCCCAATGAAGTTGTCTTTGATCAAGTAACCGTCACAGCATTCGATTACCGTAAACTGATTTTCTACATCATCGGCGGTTTAGGAATTTTTCTTTTCGGAATTAGAAAAGTATCCGAATCATTAAGAATAGCTGCCGGAGACAATCTTAAAAGAATCTTATCCCGGCTGACCACTAACCGGTGGTTAGGTGCAGGTGTTGGTGTTGCTGTGACAGCTCTTTTGCAATCCAGCAGTGCCACGACAGTTATGTCGATAGGTTTTGTTAATGCCGGTTTATTGACACTTCGTCAAGCAATAAGTGTTTTGATCGGTGCAAACGTAGGGACAACGATAACAGCGCAAATCATCGCGTTTAAGGTTGGAGAAGTTGCTCTTCCGGCTGTAGCTTTAGGCACTTTGATCCTCCTTTTCAGTAAGAGTTATAGAGTCAAAGCTTACGGAAGCATTATTTTAGGTTTCGGATTTCTCTTTTTCGGTCTTAATATGATGACCGATGTCGTTACCCCATTAAGATCCAGTGTCTTTGTCTCCGATTTCTTTTTAAAATTCAGCCATAACTATCTCTTGGCAATATTTGCAGGAACTTTAATGACTGTTATCGTTCAAAGCAGTAGTGCTACTGTCGGTATAACGATAGTGCTCGCTGTTAGTGGTCTGATCGATATCTATTCTGCTATGGCTTTAGTGTTAGGTGATAATATCGGTACTACGGTAACCGGTGCTTTAGCCAGCATCGGTGGCTCGGTTAATGCGCGCAGAACTGCTTTATCCAATGTTTTTATTAAAATTATCGGTGCCGGCTATATGGTTGTCCTACTGATCTTTTTTGCCCAGCCGATGGCTTCTTTATTAGAATCAATTAGTAGTGACTTAGCGCGACAAGTTGCCAATTTCCATACCTTTTTCAACGTTTTCAACAGCCTGATATTCTTACCGCTTATCCCATTACTGCAAAAAACAGTATGTATTATGATCCCGGATACTGTTGATAAGAAAAAAGAAGTTACTGTCTACCTCAGCAACGAATTATTAAACGAACCATCTATTGCCATCGACCAGATAAAACTTGAACTCAGTAATATGATTGGAAACGTCGAAGATGTATTCAAAACTTCAATGAAATCATTAGATTCCATCAATCGTCTACTGATAGAGGAAACTTTTGAGTTCGAAGCCATAAATGACCGTTATCAGTTGGAGATTACCGAGTTTATAGCTAAACTGTCTCGCCGGGAATTATCCAATGAAGACGCTGATAGATTACCGGTATTACTCCATTTGACTAACGACCTGGAGAAAGCAGCAGATTTCTCCCGCAATATTGCGGAAATTGCTGAAAGAAAGCTTGACAAAGAGATAGAATTTAATAAGTGGCAAAAAGAATCCTTAGATGTAATGGCAGATATTTTAATTGAAATGCTGAAAAAATTGCCTGTAGCTCTGGAACATAACGACCAAGAAATGGCTCATATCGTAGCTATACTTGAACAAAAAATGGATAAATGTGAAATTAAATTTAAGAAACAACAAATTAGAGATATTAGCTCGGGACAAAATATTGAATCCGCTATTATGGTGATGGATATCATTACCAATATCGAAAAAGCCGGAGATCATCTGTTCAACTTAGCTCAAGCGGTGATGGGTGCTCTTTCCGAAGACAAAAAAGCTTTATACAGTGACTTATTAGTCAATACTACAGTTAGCGAATTAAAATAAAAGTGATAAATAATTATTAAAGGGAGTAACAGTTGATGAAAAACAAAAAGTACAGGAATCTGATTATACTTGTGGTACTATTAGCCGCGATCTATTATTTGATTCCCTTAATACTGCCTATAGAGTTACCTGATTTTTGGACTGAAAAACGGGTCCGGTTGGGCTTAGACCTCCAGGGAGGTATGCAAATCATGCTCGAAGTTGATTATGCGGAGCTTCCTGAAGATGAAAGGGATGACGCTGTGAGATCTGCCGTCGAAATAGTTCGTAACCGGATCGACCAATTTGGCGTTGCTGAACCGTCAATTCAACGTATAGGAAGAAATAGGGTATTAGTCCAGCTTCCCGGTTTGCAAGAGTTTGATAGAGCGAGAGATTTGATTGGGCGAACTGCCCTTTTAGAGTTTAAGCTGGTAGCAACTAGCGATCAAATTCAAGATACAATCGAACAGTTAGATGATTACCTTTTAGAAAACCATCATAGGTATGCATTTTTAGAAGAGTTCATTGAAGAGCCGGTAGAAGATTTTGATTTCTTAGAGGATGATGAAGAAGACGAGTTTGTTGAAAATGATGATATCTTTTCAAGATTAACTACCGCTCGCGGGATTCCTATGACCATATCTCACGAAAATGTATCTAAATTACAGCAGCTTTTAGAAGATGAAGACTTCCAGCAAGCTGTTCCTTCAGGTTTGATGATTTCTTTACAACGCGAAGATAGGGAAGACCCCAGAGCGCCGCGAGATGTTTTTGTCCTTCTGGAAAGAACGGAAATTACCGGTAGTATGTTGGAAACTGCCAGAGTTCAGATCGGAAGCGGAACAGATTTACAAGCGCCCAACCGTCCTTACGTATCTTTAAGATTCACCCGTGACGGTGCTCGCGTGTTTGAGACAGTTACCGGTCAGAATCTGCAGAGAAGATTGGCTATTGTTCTTGATGGGATGGTCTATACAGCTCCGACTATTCAAGACAGGATCCGTGGTGGTGAAGCCAGAATAACCGGTACTTTCACACTTGAGGAAACTCAGGATTTGGTTATCGTATTGAGAGCTGGAAATCTGCCGGCACCTGTAGAGATTATTGAAGAAAGAACTGTCGGAGCAACTTTAGGTGCTGATAGTGTCAGATCGGGTTTCTTTGCAGCTTTATTTGGTTTAGTATTAGTAATAATATTCATTATCTTCTACTATAAAGTTCCGGGATTGATCACTACGTTAGCCTTAGTTGTTAATTTAGGTATTGTTTTAGCTGCATTGACATATTTAGGTGCTGCTTTGACTATGCCCGGTATTGCCGGAATCATTCTTACCATAGGTATGGCAGTCGATGCCAATGTGCTGATATTCGAACGTATCAGGGAAGAGCTTAAAACCGGAAAGACAGTTAGATCTGCTGTTGATGCAGGCTTTAATAGAGCACTTGTTACCATTATTGATGCTAATATTACCACGTTAATTACTGCAATAGTTCTCTACCAATTCGGAACCGGACCTATCAGAGGTTTTGCCGTTACGCTTTCACTGGGTATAGTTGCTTCTATGTTCACAGCTTTAGTTATGGTTAAAGCGATCTTCGAAGCGGTTATAACTAATAAAAACCGAACTCATCTGAGTATTTAGGGGGAACAATGAGATTATTTGAAAATGTAAATATAGACTTTATTTCGAAACGTAAGATTGCTTATGTGATTTCCGCAATATTGGTAATTATCGGATTAGTTGCTTTAATTATAGGTCCTAAATTTAGTATCGATTTTACTGGTGGTATCTCGATCGAATTGGATATGACTCCTGCGGAAGGTATGGAGCCTTTAGCTATCGAAGATATTAGGGAAGTATTAATAAATGAAGGTATCACCGATGTCGAATTGCAAACGGTTAGAGGTCTCGATGATCAAGTATTTTTCCTTTTCAGAGCTCAAGCTGGTGGTACGGATGCAGAGACTATTACTAATCTTATGCGGGATAGATTCCCTGAATATACGGAAAAACCCGGATTCGTAAGAATTCAGGATGAAGTTGGACCTCGTATCGGTGATGAACTTAAAGGTAAAGCAATATTAGCCATAATCTACTCTTTAATCGGTATCATTATCTATATATGGTGGCGGTTTGAATTTACTTTTGGTTTGGCAGCTGTCATTGCATTATTCCATGACGTTCTCATAACTGTCGGTATATTCTTCCTTACAGGCAGAGAGATCAGTCTTGCTATTGTCGCGGCTTTACTGACCATTGTCGGTTATTCCCTTAACGATACCATTGTTATTTTTGACAGAATCAGGGAAGATATGAAGGTTTACCGTAAAGAAACCTATGCCAGTATCATCAACCATAGTATATGTGAAACGCTCAGCAGAACGGTTATTACCTCACTGACTACCTTTATTGTTGTTTTATCGCTTTATCTGTTTTGAGGTAGCGTTATTAGAGATTTCGCTTTCGCTTTAATGATTGGTGTAATTGTTGGTACATATTCATCCATCTTTGTGGCCAGTCCGATTATTCTTGAATTATTCGGCAAGAAAAAAGATAAGAAAAGAACTTCTAAAGTAGTTAAACCAATCAAAACCAAACCGGTTAGAGGCTACGTTAAATAATAAATATTTATTAAATCCGCATACGAACTGCTGCTTGGGCAACTCCTGTTGTAGCATAGCTGAAGAGCTGCGTCAAAGCAGCAGTTCGGTAAGACTCCCTCCACCCTTAGCTCTTTTCATTTTTTTTTATCTTTTTAAATCTGTGAGGTCTGTGTGAGATAAACAGAATCAACAGCTTCCATTATGTTTTAGAAAAAAGCCACCAGAACACCAGCTTCCACCACTAAAATTATAAATTATAAATTATACATTATTCTTTTCCCTTTTTCAACTCTAAACTCTTCTTTTCCCTAATTAACTAATCTACTAATTAACTAATCTACTAATTAACTAATCTACTATTCTACTCGCTCTCAGCCATCAGCTTCCACCACCTATTCAACCAAGAACAAAGAACCAATCAACTACGAACCAATCAACTACGAACCAATCAACCCCGAACTACGAACTAATCAACCCCTAACCCCCTAAATTCTAAATTATAAATTCTACATTCTAAATTATTCTTTTCCCTATTCTATTATTCTACTCTTCGCTCCGCTCTCATTAAAGGCTTATTTAATTTCATCATTTCTTGACATAATCAATGTTAAATAATCATTGTCGCATTTATTATACGTTTAAAAAGCGCCCGTAGCTCAATTGGATA
>PWOA01000021.1 GCA_003564155.1 Candidatus Cloacimonadota bacterium | reverse complement strand
GTTCAGGTGTTTATTTCTACCGTTTGCACGCAGACGGGTATGAAAAGGTCAATAGGATGCTGCTGATGAAATAGTGGATTTGGTGTTCAGGTTAGTGGTCAGAGGGACGATACAAGAGGTTGTTGCTTCGTTACTTTGTTGAACGCAGAGTGTAGAAACGCTTTTTTCCACATTGATAATATTCGCACACGCTATAATTAGTGTATTTTCAACATGTAATCTCTATAAGAGATGCATATCTCAACTCAGAAAAAAGCTCTGATCAGGTTACAAGCTGTTGCAAGGTCTGTTGCTTCCTGTTACTTTCTGTTACCGGGTTCGTCTCCGAAAAACGAACAAAGAGAAAGTACGTGCAGTGATACATAGAGATTATACAAGCAATGCGAGTGCGCAGGTAATTTTATTTAAAGATCGTTTGCAAATATGGGAACCGGGGTATTTACTGTTGTTATTAACAGTGGAAAAACTAAAACAACCACATAATTCCATTCCTTCTGTCACCTTTTGCAGAGCGAATGTATCTTGCCGGATACATTGAAAGGATGGGGACAGGTACAAGAGACATTATAAATCTCTGCCAAGAATCCGGTTTGATGGAGCCTGAGTTTATTCAGGAAGATTTTTTCAGGGTTGTGCTGTGGAGAAAAAAGGTTGTTGCCGGACAAGACAATATTTATCTGTTAAGAATACCATCAGTAATAACCGGAGAAACGAAACGTTCTGAAATACAATATGTTGTAGGAATTAAACATAGGGAAACATTCTTTGAAAACTATCTCAAACCTGCCGTTGAAAAAGGTTTAGTTGAAATGACAATTCCGGTTGTTTCTTCAAAAATTAAGTTTTTTATTGACATATGGTCAGCTATCATATTGTTGGTCTGTAAATTATTTGTCGTTGTTATTATCGATGTTTGCAAGACACTATGGTAAACAGGGCAATAAGGATATTTTGAAAGGAAAAGAGGAAAATGTATGTAAGCGAAACAGTGTTAATAAGACTTATTTTTAGAGAAAATTACCCTTGTTTTAGAAGACTTTTCTCCAGTGTTTTATCAAAACTCCTCATCCGGAGAAGCAAGACTAAGAAGGATATGGTCGGCATTACTTCATGTTCACCTTATTACAGATATTCTATTATTCCCTTGTACCCTTGCGTTGAGAATATTACTTGCAATGTATTCCGAATTCAATTCTTGGTCATATGAAGACTAACTTTATGATGAAGGTACTTGCTTTAAGATGTGATATTATTTCGCAGGATAATAATGGAAAATGAGGTTACAGTGATTAGGATTGACAGTAAATATCTAAATGCCGCCGGCCGGACTTTTAGCCCGCTTGTGATGGATGCAGTAATCGAGAAAGGGCATTCTCGTTATTTGAAAGAACTCTGTTATAATACCGGTATTATTAATCAACTTGACCTCTCGACCAAATTAGCGGATTTTTTTACCGAAATATATAAAGTTTTATTCAGATCATTCAGGAACGAATATGTTTACAAAAACGAAATAGCCCGGAAGATATTATTGGGGAGACATTCACTGAACACTGCCAATATGCTGACAGAATTCCGGACAGGCAAATGCAAAGCAGATGCCGTTATAATCAACAAAACTTCGACAGCTTACGAAATTAAGACCGAATTAGACTCATTTAACAGGTTGAGCAAGCAGATCCATTCCTATCTTAAGGCTTTCGATAAAGTCTATGTTATTACATCTCAATCAAAGATAAGGTATTTAAATAATTTTCTGCCAGATAATATTGGGATACTGTCTTTGACTGACCGGAATACCATTTCAACAGTGAAAAAAGCAAAATCTAATCTACAAAATATTGATTTGGCATTACTGTTCGATTCATTAAGAAAGAGTGAATATACCCGAATTATCTGTGAGTATTACGGTGCAATACCGGATGTCCCTAACACACTAATTTTTTCAAAGTGTAAAGAGTTGTTTGTCAAAATCCCTGTTGAAGATGCTCATAAACTGGTAGTAAAAGTCTTGAAAAAGCGTAACAAAACTAATGAGCTTGGAAGCACTATTGACAAAATACCTAAAGAACTGATCGGTTATCTACTAACCATAGCAAATGATACTAAAAAGATAAGGCTATTGTCAAATAGACTCCACAACTGTATAGGAGACATAATTGACAATCAAAAGGAGGAAGTACTATGTACTACCCATATTTAAGGGGAAAGCAGTTTGAATTGATTCTCCTTAGAGAAAACGCTGGATTATTAGCTAAAAGTAGTATGCATCCTATAATTGAACCGGTAAGAGATAATTTTTCTTCTCTCGAAAGGACTATAGATGCGTTGAATCAGAAAGATGTTGATTTTGCTTTGATAATTAACCCTCAAGCCGGTAACGTTCAAGTAGAAGAGAGCAAAATCTTGTCGGATCTAATAGACGAGAAATATTCTGATAGAGATAATCTCTATTTAGGCTATATAATGCATCCTGATTCCGACATTAGTGCTTTAGCTTCTATCATGGAAAAATACCATAATCATAAGTTTTCAATTATTCATTATGGGTTTAATGACAGTAAGGAGCTAAGTGATTTAACAAATGATGCGGATAATATCAGTCATAACATATTCATTGATGGTTACGCCGGAAAGCTTTATCAGAAGATTGTAAAGAAAAGTGAAGCGAAAAATATTCTTATTAGAGATGGATTCAAGCAGAAGAAGAAAAACGCTCTCTATCCTGAAAAAGAGCATTTTTCTGATCTCCACCTTACTTATGAAGATGAAGGGATGAACGGTTTTGGTGATTTTTTAATAGTTGGTGATGTTTACAGTGAGACCGGTGGACCGGCTTATGCGGTAGCGATACACCTAACATATATAGACCGTAATTCCTACAATGATATGTTTATTCGTCATTTCTTATCTGATAAAAACGATTCTCGTACTGACACTGGCGGCAAGTTCTTAGAAGCTCTTGCAAAGCTTGTTGAAGAAGTTCACAGAGAAAATGGTTTTATTTATCCGTCTAAAGCTTGCGAAGAGTTCTCAAGCTTATTACAGAAAAAACACTTCCCGGGTCTTGGATACGTAAAAAAATTATCTATGCAACACCATTTAGAATTGATGAGTAATTATATAGAAGAGAAATATGAATTGCTGTCCTAACTGTTTTTCTGACTCTTTTATAATATCTCGGATAAACACATTGAGTTATGTTAATGGTGACTGTAATTATTGTCTCACCAAGAATACTCCAGTTGTTTCTCCAACAAAACTAACTGATTATTTTGAACCACTTCTTGATATATACGATAAAAGCGATGCTGGAATTCGTTTTGATCAACTTATCCAAGAAGATTGGAACACATTCAATTTAGATGATGATAATCGTAGGAGATTGTTGGATGATATACTGAGAGTTTCAGGTATATCATCATTAAAATATATTCCAAAGTGTCAGAGGAATCAAGCTATTGTTGAGGAATGGAATGGCTTTACATGCGAACTGATGCACACTAATAGGTTCATGCCTGAAAAATCACCAAAAATTGAATCATTCGAGAAGTTTGGGGAACTATTGGGAGTTATCGTTGAGCCGGCTGAAAAAAAGATTTATAGGGCACGTATTAACGAAGGGTGTAAACCATTTGATATAGAGCATATGGGCAAACCACCCCAAGAAATCGCTCCAAACGGAAGAGCAAACCCTATCGGTATTTCGTATTTCTATGCAGCCTCTGACGAAAAAACTGCAATTTCGGAACTTCGTGGTTTTAAAAGTGAATATGTAACCGTATTGGAGTTTAGTATCTTAGAGTGTAGATGGCAATGAGAATGATAAGGTAGAGGGGTTAATAAGATATATTAAGTTATGATAATTGATTTAGATTGATTGAATGGGTTTATTATGAATAGAGATCCTTACATTAAATACATAAAAAAATGTCTTTCATCACTCTGTAGTGAGGTAAAGCTCGGTGGTTCTTTGGGTTTATTCGACTTAAATATCCACTCAGAGAACTTTTTCAGAGATTTTTTAAATCTTTTTTACGGGTTGGAATTGATTAATATTAACTATGAAGAGCCTAACAAAGAAGGTTTTGATCTCATAGATAGACACAACAAGATTATCATTCAAGTAACTTCAACAGTCACTAAAGCTAAAATTGAGTCATCTCTTAAAAAAGCTAACCCCGATAAATATAAGGGCTATACCTTCAAATTCTTTTTTATCGTAGAAGATGCGGGAAAACTAAGAGGGAAAGGATATGACAATCCTAATGGCTTTATTTTCGATAATATTAACCACATATACGACGAAAAATCATTACTAAAAGAGATCAACAACAAAAAAACTGATCAATTATTGAAAATATATCAATTCTTTAAGAGAGAATTTGAACCCCTTGAGTCTGTACCAAAACCATTCGAAGATGAGTACAAAGAGCATCTCGGAAACGTACCTAAACCACCAAAAGGGTATGTATCAAGAACGGTATCCTCATTATCCGATAAAAAAGAAGAGAGAGAGTTTACATTCTTTCAAAAGGGAAGGAAGCCCCTTTTTCAAGCTATTGAGGAAGAGGATAGAATAATACTGCTGGGAGACGGTGGTATTGGAAAGACAACAGAATTAACCCATTGTTTTCATAAAACCTTTGATCAAGATACAAAGCTAAAGCGCTATCCGATATACAAGAGTTTGTGTAACTATACGGAATACGAGAGTATTGAAGATTTTCTGCGCATTCCGGTAAAAGAAGTTCTAAAGACAAGGGTGTTGTATTTGTTTGATGGATTAGATGAGGCTACATCAGACGAAAGTTTATCGAAATATTGTCAACGCCTGAATGAGTTCGTCGAAAATAACCAAGAGTCCAAAATAGTGGTATCGTGCAGAACGAACTTCTACAATGTTACCAACAATCCATTAACCGGATTCAAAGTGTTTTATCTTAACGAATTGGGGCGTAACGATGTTAATGAATATTTGAGATGTAACCACATCAGTATAGACGTTGATTTATTTTTCACTGAAGTCCATAAAAATAACTATCATGATTTAATCCATAACCCCTTCTACTTAGAACTATTAGCTCAAACTTTCGAAAGAATAGGAAACTTGTCTCTAAGTAGAGCAGAATTGTTTAATTCGTTTATCGAAGAAAGAATAAAACAAGATTACGAACACCATAAGTCAAAATTCGACCTTGATGGTAGAGAATCTGGTGTAAAACAAATTTTAGAAGTGTTAGCTATCAGCTTTGAAATACTCGGTCGTAATTATTTAAAGAAAGATGAGTTTCATAACCTACTGGGGCAGTGTCAGAATCTTTTCGGAATTAGGCATCAAGTTTACGATGTAATGAGATATTTCTCTTTGATTAAAAGAAGGTATAATAAACAGGAAGTATGGCGATTTGAGCACAATAATATTCAAGAGTATTTAGCAGCCTATGTCTTGTCTAAGATAGATTACCCGAAGATATTGAGGTTGATTTGTATTAAAAGAAAAGATAATATAATAATTGAAGTGCTGAAGACTATTCTGAATGTTTTTGGCAAAGGTTCCCTATCTATACCGGGAACTCCTATCTCAATACCTGTGGGTACAATAACAGGGAATAGATTCAACAGATTCTATCTGCCCCCTAAAAAGATAGCCCCAAGTTGGCTTAATACGGTGTCTTTTCTTTTAAGTATATTGGATAAAGATGATAAGAGATATAAAAAGTTGCTGGATAGATTGATATTGAATGAAAAAGAGGTAGTTGTTAAATTTGAGCCGGAAAAATTACCAAAGGATCTAAGGAATAACGTATTTCAATCAATTTTCAATACATACAAAGAAGAAGATCTGTGGGTAAGGTCTAACAAGTTTGATCTTCATGAATTTGCTCGCTTTGGACAGACTGATGAGAATATTGAGTTTTTACTTAAGGAACTGGAAGATTCGAGTAACAAATATTTTGTTTATAGAGAGACAATGATACTACTATGTATTATGGACATCGAATCAGATACCCACAAGCAGAAAATCAAAGAATTGATGTACAAGCATATCTTGCTAAGCTACAGGAAGAAAGATACTCAATACACTTCACAATGCATAGATACTCTAAGATACACCAATACTGTTAACAAAGAAACAGTAAAATGGTTGATGAAAGAGGTTGGTGACAGTGAAGACAAATACATAAGATCATCAATTTATTCGATCCTCATTGAAAAGGACATGGTGGATGAGCATATAGATTATATAATTGACGGTTACGAACTTTGGCTCGATAGATACGAGAGGAGGTATAATCAACCGTCTTCGAAAGAGCCTTTATATTTTCAAGAAAAAATAAGACTCGAAGATTGTTTTAGTAAGGTAAAAACCCCTGAAGGAATTAAGAAAATCATTGGACAACTGATTAAGTCTTCTTATCGATTTAGTAGTATAGATGATTGGTTTACATATTTAATCTCAAATGCAGTTTCAGCTTACGATAAGGACAAAACTATCTTCGACAGTGTAATGGAGTTGTTTATAAATAGACGTTTCCTTACACAACACACAGAAGTTTCAGTTCTGCTGATTTTTTTTGATAAAACCGCTACAAGGGAACGGGCGTTTGAAAGAGTGTGGTCATTAGAATTTAAAGGCAATGAATGGATCAAAATCATAGCAATTGGCAAAATCATGAATAGCTCAATGGTGCCTTATGTGGTGAGACAATATAACATAGAAGAGCTTTCAGAGCAAGATATTAAAAATATATATTCTTGGATGGAGCAACAAGGAAACAACGAAGCTGAACAGTACCGGCAAATGATTGAAAAAGAATTAGATTTTCGCATTGAAAAGCATGTAAGACAAGACTTTGCAGCTGAGAGCAAGGAAAAGGTTGAACAAGATTTCAAACTCTTATTTAATGCTGATTCGTTTAGGAGAGAGATATTAAGAATATTTGATGAAGAAGATAGAGATAAGTTTACAAGTGATGAACTTTGGGGTATTCAAGAAAAAAATGGTGAAGCTTATTATTTAGTACAAAAATATTCGGAACTGTCCGTTGGACTGTTAAGGAACTCCACGAGAACATGTGCACACATCACCAAACAAAGCATTGAAGAGTTCTTTAAAAACAAAGAAGATTTTGATTATGTTCGATTATCTTATATAAAAGAATATCTTGAAGGACATGAAGATATAGCAGTTAGTCCTGAACAGAAAAAGTGGATAACTGCATGGTGCCAAGAAAAGGCTTCAAAAGTGAATTTTAGAAAGGCAATAACTAAGCATTCTAAAGACAGTTATTCTTACAATAGACTGGCAAGTTTGATTGCGTATTTTTCAATGAGGCTTAACATTGAGCACCAACAGAGAATTTTGCTTGATATGTTATCATTCGAAACATCTATATTAGGTGGTGGTTTATTTGATTATGCAATATCCAAAATATCTGATGATGAAGAGATAAAGAACAGAGTTTTCCGGAATCTGGAAAATGGAATCGATGAAGAAAGTGTTTTACTCAATCACTGCTCATATTTAGCCGAGAACAATGTCGAAAAAGCGTATCCTTTGGTATTAGAAAAAATTATTGACCCAGAGATGGATGATTGGTTTAGAGTTGAGATACTGAAACGTTTTAATGAATATGTACAGGATACGAGGTATCTGAAAGATACTGTTCACAAAGCAGATATGTCAAATGGGAAATTTTGGACAAGCTTATTGATAAAAGTGAAAAAGATTTTGTTATCGATTTTTTACATGGAGATTTCGAAAACCTAAAAGAACTTGAAGATAGAGGTAAAGCTGCTGAAATACTTGTTAGTCTTGAAGATACTAAAGGTTTGGGATGGTATGTTGAATGGGTGGAACAGAGTAACATAAAATCAATAGGAGAAAGAAGAGCCGGATGTCTTATTGGTATCAATGATGTTGAAGCATTACAATCTTTAATTAAGCTTCTGGAGATTGATATGATCAGACAGATTAATATCGAAGGGTTTAGCAGTTACAGGCAGAGTATTATCAGACCATTTTACAATATCGCATAGGAATCTGAAAAGAATCTCAAAACGGTTATCAAGCTTCTAAAAAGGTTCATTAACAACAACAAATCGAAATATGATAATGTTAAGTATATCTACTATGAGTTAGAAAAGATTGAAGATAACTATTATACGAACCAAACTCGAACCATGACGATAGAGCAGGTCAAAGAGAAGTTGAAGATGATATATGATAAATAGATGACGGTAAACAGTCTAATTCTAATAATATGTGAAGATAATTGAATATCAAAAGGAGAGATAATGGATAAGTTGAATGATATTGAAAGACAGATAGCTATTCAGTTGTTGAGAGAAGGAAAGTCTCTGCCTGATGACTACAAGTCTAAGATATTTGACGTAAAGAAAGAATATGAACTCATATATGAAGGAAAGCAAAGAGAAGAGGATATACTTGCCGATACTATGGCTGTTCCTTTGCAGAGGGTTAAAACTTTCAGAAACTCTGATGACGATGATGATACAATGATGAACAAACTTATCTTTGGCGATAATCTGCAAATACTAAAGACACTGTTACAGATGAAAAATGAGGGTAAACTGAAAAATGCTGACGGTACTCCCGGTGTAAGGCTCATCTATATAGACCCGCCATTTGCAACAAAACAGGAATTTAGAGGTAGTAAAGACCAAAAGGCTTACCAAGATAAGATTGCCGGTGCAAAGTTTGTAGAGTATTTAAGAAAGAGATTAATATTTCTCAGAGAGTTGCTAAGCAGTGATGGTAGCATATATGTGCATTTGGACTGGAAGAAGTGTCATTATGTTAAAATTGTAATGGATGAAACATTTGGAGAGAATAAATTCGAAACGGAGATAGTTTACAAGCGAACTTTAGGACATCATTTGGCCTCGGGAATGGATAAAATGACTGACAGCATCTTTCTGTATAGAAAAGGAGAATATTTATTATTTAAACAAACATATCAATCTTTAACTGATGAAGAGATTAAAGAAAAATTCCCTTTTGTAGAAAAAGAAACAGGAAGAAGGTATACTCATGAAAAGCTTGAGCAAAAATCTAATGCTTACAGTAAAGATCAGATCAGGGTAATTAATGGACGAAAAGTTAAAACAGAGTTAGGTTGGAGATGGACACAAGAAACCTTTGATAAAAGGATTGCAGAAAACCTATATCTAATCTTTTGGACAAAAGAAGGAAAACCCAGGTATAAACGTTATGCTGACGAATATAGAGGGAGAAAACTTGGCAATTTGTGGGATGATATAGAACTGATATCGTCAAATTCAAGTGAAGCTGTTGGTTACCCAACCCAGAAACCTGAAGCATTACTTACCAGAATAATCAAAGCTTCTTCAAATGAAGGTGATCTTGTTTTAGATTGTTTTGCAGGATCAGGTACAACTCTTGCAGTTGCTGAAAAATTAGGCAGGCAATGGATTGGAATTGATTGCGGAAAGCTTTCTATATATACGATGCAAAAGAGATTGTTGAAGATAGAAGAGAGCAAAGACATTGAAAATCCTAAGAAGAAATACGGCAAACAGTGCAATTTGTTTGCTTTATATAATGCAGGGCTATATGATTACAAGATGATAAAAGAACTGCATTGGGAACAATACCGGGAGTTTGCCTTAAAGCTGTTTCAATGCAGGAGTGAAAGGCATGAGATTTCCAAGATTCAATTAGACGGTTATCTTGGTGCAGACAACGTAATGGTGTTTAACCACCAGAAATATTCAGATGCTGTAATGGATAGAGGATTTATTGATGATCTGCATAGTTATTTAAAAGACAAGATTGGAAAGCAATTCTTTATCATAGCCCCGGCAGCTTCCGTCAAGTTCTTGGAGGACTATATAGAAAAAGGGAATACAAAATATTACATATTACGGATTCCCTATTCAATCATTGAAGAAATTCATGACAGAGGATTTGAAAGGATAAAACAGCCGGTAAACGAAAAAGATGTTAATGATACCGTTGAATCTGTCGGTTTTGATTTTATTCAGATACCGATTGTTGAGTGTCGCTATATTAAAGAGAATAGAGAGAATAAAGAGTTTTTTAACATTAAGGAAGATAAATATATCATCAAGATTGACCGGTTTGAAAGCAGGATACTTTCCCGTAAACCTGTCCATTTCGAGAATATTGAAACCCTTTCAATGGTGATGCTGGACTATGACTTTGATGGTGAAGTGTTTGACTTAGATGAGGTTTTTTATGCCGAAGATTTAAAGAAAATAGACTATGAAGTTCGATTTGATAAAGAAAAAGTCAAAGGTGATATTATGATTATCTACTTAGATGTCTTCGGTAATGAGAAACGAGAGGTGAAAAGGGTAGAGGATTTTTCACAAAGGAGTTAAAATGGTACATACTGTTAAACAGGCATTTGAAATCTTAAAATCAAATATTGAATTATCGGACAGTTTTCAAGAAATTATATCAACACACCATAAAGCTGTTAGGAAATGTATAGAAAGATTCGATTCAAATATAGAAACTAAGTTAATTGGTTCTTTGCAGAGAAAAACAAGGATAAAACCGAGTGAAGGGGATATTTTTGATATTGATATATTGGTTATTCTTGGTGGCTTTCGTGAATGGGGATATTCTGGGGATGGTATCTCTCCATATCAAGCATTAAAAAAATAAACGAAGTGATTTCTCAGAATCAAACATACAATAGTATGAAGCCAGAGACTGATAGCCCCACAGTTTGTTTTTGTTATAAAGACAATGTAAAAGTAGAACTAGTACCAGCATATAAAGATTTTATAGGTCAAGATAATAAAGGCCGGAGCACACTACCAATTGGAAGGGGGTATTGGATACCAAGAAAAGGGCAATGGTCAATGGCAGACTATGACTATGATGCACAATATATTACTGAGGTTAATGAAAAATGTGATGGTTACCTGATCCCGGTTATAAAGATATTGAAAGTTCTTAAAAGGAAATATTTTCCGAAAATGAAGTCTTATCATTTAGAGGTTTTGTCTAGTGAAGTTATTCCTGATGCAATAAAAATTATTAAATCATATCGCGACGAAATATCATATCCAATACTGATTTACTGGTTTTTTTATTTAGCTAAAGATTGCCTATTTGATAACATGGTAATGAAAGGTAGTAACTCAGATAGCAGTGGACAATATGAGAACGAAAATACCCTTATGCAATTAAAAGATGATTTCAATCAGGTTTATGAAGTAATAAGTGGAATGGCTAGAGCAAATTATTTAGATAAAATATCATGCTGGAATATTATGTTCGGTTCTCCGTTCCCATCCGGAGATTAATTATGAATGATACAAAGATTGAATGTCTGATAACAGAGTGTAAGCAAATTGAGGAAGATAGTACTTATACCGCTGAGGTACATTATAATATTTATAGAAAAAAGTCACTAAAAGCAAAATGGTTAAATAGTGTCTCACCTGTTATAACTTTAATAAGCGGAATTATATTGATAATTGGGGTTGCGAATTGGGTTGCCTGGATAACTATTTTTTCAGCTTTAATGACCGGATTAAATATAATTTTAGACCCTGAAAAAGAAGCGAGAGAACATATATTTGCTGCCAAAAACTACACTTGCTTAAAACATAATGCACGTTCTCTTTATGAATGTTATAAAGACTTTCTTAATGAAGATGAATTTTATAATGATGTTAAAAGATTGAGAGAACAATACAATTTGCTGGTTCAGTACACACCAGCAACTGGTGACAAAAAAGCTTGGGAAGAGCCAAATAAAAGGATAAAAGCAGGGGTTCACAAAGCAGACTTTAGAAGTGAGGAGAAATAAAACTATGCTTGAACGACAGATATTCCAAAACAAAGATTTAATTCTCAAAGTATCAAAAAATTACAATCCCGAGAAGTTTAATCCGGATAAATACGAGACATTCATAGAGGCTTTATGCGAAAACCGTGAATATCAAAAAGAGGCTATAAGAGAGACGATACGTTATCTTTTGGGAGGAGAATATGACTGCCTGAAAGATTTGGCAGAAGAAAATTATAAGAGCAACTCTAAGCTTCAAGAAAAATATGCATCATTTGATGAGTTCGTTAAGAATCTGCAGCTTCCGCATCAATTATCTTGCTCATTAGATCATGCTACCGGAACCGGTAAAAGTTATGTGATGTATGGTATAGCAAGGATTATGCTTGCAGAAGGTGCAGTCAATAGAGTATTGGTTCTTTGTCCGTCGAATACTATTGAAAACGGCTTAACGGAGAAATTCAAGAGTCTGTCTTCGAACAGGGTTTTAAAAGATTTACTTCCTGAGAACTCAGAAACTTTAAATCCAAGTATTATAAATGCTTCCGCAACCATTCGAAGCGGAGATATATGTATCGAAAATATTCATGCTACATTTATGATGAGTAAATCTGCAATTCAGGACAGCCTTACCGGCAGAGGTGAAAGTACGTTAGTTCTGAATGACGAAGCGCATCATATGAAAAGTCCATTTGATAAATCATTAAAAAAGTGGAAAGAATTTCTTATCGATAATAAATATGGCTTTAGGTACATTGTGAATGTTTCGGGTACATGCTATGTCGGAAATGACTATTTTGCGGATGTTATCCACCGCTTTTCACTAAGAGATGCTATTGAAGCGAAGTTTGTTAAGTTAATACGTTATGTTGCCGAAGATTCTTCCGTTAATGAACAGGAGAAGTTTCAGAAGATATACGATAACCACTTAGAGAATAAAAGAGTTAAGTATTACCGTTTAAAACCGTTGACTATCTTGGTTACCAAAGATATTACCGCCTGTAAGCGTCTCACAAACAGATTGATAGATTTTTTGGCTTCTAAAGAAGGTGTTGGCAAAGAGGAAGTTGCAAAGAAGGTGTTGATAGTTAATTCGCACAGAGACCATAAGAAAAATATTCCGGTTCTGATGCGAGTAGATGACAGGGAAAATAGTATCGAGTGGATTACATCGGTGAGTATGTTGACTGAAGGATGGGATGTTAAAAATGTTTTTCAAATTGTTCCGAGCGAAGAGAGAGCTTTCAATTCAAAGCTTTTAATTGCCCAAGTTTTAGGGAGGGGATTAAGAATACCTGAAGAATGTAAAGGAAATCAGCCTGTTGTAACGGTTTTTAATCATGATAGATGGTCGGTTAGAATTAAGCATCTTGTAAATGAAGTGTTGGAGATTGAAAAAAGGATAAATTCATATTCGGTGGATAAGAAAGAAGATTACAATTTCGAACTGCACCATATTGAATATAAACGTTGTGATAATAAGAAAGAAACACCACAAGAAGAACCTTATGAACTGTTGAAAAAAGGATATATAGCATACAAAGCCCAAGAGAGAAAGATGAAGAAAACAACAAAATATATTAAAGCCGTATCGGGGAAAACGGAGGAGAAAGAAACTGAGATAGAATACAGAATGTATCCTGTAGATAGAGTAGTTAATGAAGTTGTTAATAAATTGATGTCGATAGACATGGATTTGGATTCAAACTACTCTGCAGAATTCGACAAAAATAAAGTGAAAGAAATCATCTTGAACTCTTTACAAAAGATTGGAGAAAAAAACGAAGTTGTTGATGAATATAACTATCAAAATACCTTGAAAGCTTTTGGAGTGGTTTATCGAAAAAAAACTGAGAGTATACGCTTAAATATTGAGGCAAAGAAAATTTTTAGGATAAATACACAAGAACTAAATAAGAGTTCATTGGGGATAGGTTCTTTAAGAAGAGACGGAACGGTTTTTTGTGATGAATGTTCATTTAAGTTAGGAAAAGAAGAGGATATAAAATCATTAAGAGAAATAAAAGCTGATGAAAGTTTACTCCGTTCATCGTTTTGTGAAATTGAAAATAAATATGACTTCAAAACACCTTTAAATGTAGTATTAACATCCCATAAACCTGAACGTTTATTTGTTAAAAAACTTACCAAGACCAATATCGCTTCTAAGATAGATGCCTGGATAAAGTCCGTAGGTACGGGGTTCTATAGCATAGATTACTCTTGGAGAAAAGGTGAGCATCCGAAACAAGGAAGTTTTAATCCGGACTTCTTTATTAAAACCGGTAATGACATTTTGGTAGTAGAGATAAAGTCAGATAATGATGTATCTGAAGAAAATAAGGCTAAGCTTAGATTTGCAGGAAAACATTTCTACCTAGTTAACAAAAAACAGAAAGAGCAGAATTACTTTTTTAAAATGCTGTCTCCAAAAGATTATGATCTGTTTTTCAAAGCATTTCAAGAAAACAGATATAAACTCTTTAAATCTGAATTAGAAACAAAATTAGAAAAATGAAACATTAGGTTGGAGAGATTATGAGCGAGTCTGATGCACATAAAAGAGCAAAGAAAAGAACTGCCGGAAAAGGTGGTCGTTCATAAAAACTAAACTATCTTATCTGAGAGGCTAATATGGCATATAAAGCAATAGTTATACCGGTAATGATAGCTTCGCCTGGTGATGTTACTGAGGAAAGTGGTATTATCCGAAAGGTTATCTATGATTGGAACGATATGCACTCAGAGAAGGAAGGTGTTATTCTCTACCCCAAAGGATGGGATACACACAGTTCACCGGAACTGAAGATAGGAATGAGAGGACAGGATTTAATAAATATTAGAGTATTGAGAAACTGCGATCTTTTTATCGGAGTTTTTTGGACACGAATCGGAACTCCAACAGGTAAAACTAACAGCGGAACAGTAGAAGAAATAGAAGAACATGTAAATAAAGGTAAACCAGCTATGGTTTACTTCTCCGGAAAGCCAAAATCTCCTAACAATATTGATAAAAGACAGTATCAGAAGGTACTTTCTTTCAAGGAGAAATGCAAGAAATTAGGTTTAATAGGTACCTTCAATTCAACAGAAGAGTTAAAAGATAGTTTAACTAAGGAGCTTGCATCCTGTCTAAATCATAACGAATACATAAAATCCGTTATTGAAACAGAGAGGAAAGCTCTTAAACAAACTGATAAGTCCGAAAACAACCAACAAAGGGATGAGCCACAACTAAGTGATGAAGCAAGAACACTCCTTGAAGCAGCCGCAAATACACAGGAAGGAAATATCTTTAAAGATGAATATATTGGAGGTCAAGGAATTCAATCAGGAGATAAGCAATATGGTAAAAACAATCGCCGTGAGTTCTCAAAATGGGTAAATGCATTAGAAGAGCTTCAAAAACATCGTCTGATAAAACCAATGGACGAAAAATGTGACTTATTTGAATTAAATCATCGAGGATGGGAGTTAGCAGATTCTCTAAAGAATGAGGACAAATAAAGATATTCTAAACAATAGTTAAAAAGAGAGGTATGATGATGAATTCGAAATCAAACATTATAGGTGAAATGATATCAAAGCAGAACAAGAAAAAAAATGAAACAAAACAACCGCTTATAGAAAAGAAGAAAGGTTATGTATTGATGCTTGATATTCTTGGATTCAAAGAGAACACTGAGGATAAATATGAATTATTCTTAGCTTCTTGGCAATCAGTGAAAAATATGGTTGAGGAAGCAAAACAAAATTATGAAAAAGATTTAGGACATATATATGACATAAATAGATTATTTATGTCTGACACCATAATTATATGCATATCATGTAAAAAACATAAGAAAAAAGGTTTATTATATGCCCTTTTAATAATATCACAAATAGTTCAAGGATTTTTTATCAACTGTATGGGATATGGTATATTTTTCAGAGGTGCGGTTAGTTTTGGGGATTTTATATTTAGCAAAAAAGACAATATGGTTATGGGTAAAGCGTTGTATGAAGCTGCTGATTGGTATGAAGCGGTTGACTGGATGGGAGTTTTGTTATCTCCAAGTGCCGAATATGCATATGAGTTATCGATAAAAAAAATAAAAAAAGATAATCTTGTGTATTTAGCTAAGCATTTAGAACATAGTATCGTAGATTGTAATAAAAAAATCCCTTTTAAAGATGGTTATCCTCAAATATGTTCTTATGCCATCAATTGGTTTTACCCTAAAACAAAAGAATATACTTTGGATAAACTGTATAAAGTTTTTTCTGACATCAGACATTCTCCGGTATTCGCAAGCAAGTATAAGAACTGTATTGAATTCGTGATAAACTACAAAGAACCAAATAAAGAAGAAGAAAAGCAATCTAATGAGGCTAATATAAAACCCAATGGTAGTCCTCAAAGAATTGAATGAGGGAATAGGAGGTTAAGAATTGACTTATTACGAAAGATTCAATCAGGGAAGATATAGAAGGTATGAAGTATGGAAGAGATAAAACTAATGAGAAATGACGGAAAGGTGTTCAATGAAGAGCATAGTGTAGTTTTTCTGATGAACGAATATAGACAATCATACGAGCATCTTAGACATTATGATAAAAACTAACAATCTATGATGGCGCTTAGTTTTTATAGCTATGCAACTATATTAATTCCGGCCTATGCATAGATTTGGTAAAAAAATCTTTTAGCATATTGAAAAGGAAACACAGCAAAAGGAACAATAATTCGAATTATAGGAGGATAAAGTGAATATTATAGATAGAAAAAACTTAGAACAATGGTCTGATAGGAGTGCAACTCAAGGACAACTGTCAGAACTAATGAAAAGATTGGTTTTAACTTCAGTATCTGTCTGTACTGACTTAAATGATCAAGATTTACCAGGGGAGAATGAGATTAATCGTCCCGGGTATGATGGTTATGTGGATTCATATATTGAGCATAAAATGTTCCCCAAAGGGAAGAGCGTATGGGAATACAGCATAAATAAAGGTACAGAAAAGAAAGCTAATGATGATTATGAAAAATATGAAAAGGACAAATCAAAGTGTCCAGAGATAAAGAATATAAGTGACGATAGAAAGAACCATACATTTATATTTGTGACTTCAAGGATTTGGAACAAGAAAAAGAAAGAAGAATGGGTAACCGAGAAAAAAGAAAAAGGAGAATGGAAGGATGTAAGAGCTTATGATGCTTCAGACTTAGAAAAGTGGTTATTACAAAATCCTTCTGTTACCTGTTGGTTACTTGAAAAAATGGGAGTAATTAATGATCAAGTAATGACTGTCGATAAATTCGTTAATACTTGGTTATCCCCAATCAGACATGCGATTTCAAGTGAAGTAGTTGTCGAAGGAAGAAAAATGCACAAAAAGCAGTTTAAGGACTGGTTATATAGCAATGATAGTGAACTAACAATACGATCTATAACTGTCGAGGAAGCTATTGTTTTTATTCACGAAGTAATGAAATGTTTACCAAGCAATCAAAAAGATGAGATACTTTCGAAAACCATTGTTGCAAGAAATAAACGAGATATGGATAACCTTATAACTTTTACGAATCATCAGCTTTATATAATACCAAACTTCCCCGAAATTGGGAGTATTCAGTGCAACATTGATAAAGTGAGATATATCATTCCTTTAGACCCTACGAATACAACATCAAAAAAACCTTGTATCGAACTACCTCGCTTAGATAAACATAGATTAAAAAGGCACCTTGTAAATATGAAAGAACAAGAAGATCGAGCCAAGAAGTATGCAGATAATTCGGGAGGAAGCTTAGCGGTGTTAAAAAGGATTATTAGAGGAGTTGACGAACAACCGAACTGGACTGAGAATTATTCAAGTGTAATCCCCATTCTTTTTACTCAGAATTGGGAAAGAGATAGAACCGGAGATAATGCAGTGATTGAACAACTTTCCAGAAAAAGTCCCAATGATTATGAAAGGGATTTAAACAGATTGTTAGTTCAAAAGGACAGCCCGATACATATAATTGGCAATCAGTGGAAAATTGCCTCCCCTCTTGATGCTTGGATTATTTTACTTCCCTATATTGCAAGGCCTGATCTCAAGAATTTCAAGAAAGTTTCTATTCAAGTTTTAAAAGCAATTGATCCATATTACTGTTTAAGCTCTTTGGAAGATAATATCAGTAATATTCAAAAAATACAAGCTTATTGCACAAATGATATGAGAAAAGGTATCGCCTATTCTTTAGTAATATTTGCATTATTCTGTGACCGATGCAAAGGTTTAAACTCACAAAATAGTCAAGAATTTATTGATGAAATTGTTACTGAAGTTCTTGACAATGAATCAATAGAGCAGTGGTTATCTCTTGGAGATGTATTACCTTTGTTAGCAGAAGCATCTCCTGAATCGTTTCTTGATGCGTTAGAAAACCTTTCGATGAATGATGATGGTTTGATAAGCCTTATGTATAGTGAGTCTAAGACATACGGAATGTATGTTGAATTGTTATGGGCATTGGAGAGGTTAGCATGGGACAATGAATATGCTGAAAGATCCTGTATATTGTTAGCAAAATTTGCTGAACATGATGATGGAGGAAATGTAGCTAACAGACCAATTAATAGCTTGATAAACATTTTCTTCTCTCGAAATCCACAGACTACTGCTAACGATCAGGCTCGAAATGTGATACTAAAACAAATTATCGAAAAATATCCTAACACCGGTTGGAGGATATTAATAGAATTATTAACAAGACTGTACAAAGGTGGTAGTTTCACGCATAATAGCAGATATCAATATAGAGAGCTTAAATTCCCTAACGATCAAACCACCTTCAGTTTTAACAAACTGATTGCAGATACAGATTTTATCGTTAACAATTTGTTAATCTTAGCTAAAGGTGTACCAAACCGATGGGGTAAGATTATCATCATTATGAATCGATTACCATCTAATGTTAAAGACATCATAATCAAAGGCTTGGAAGATGATTTGGATAGTCTAATAAGTAATCCTCATTCACTAAAGGAGACTCTACACTCTATTATTTACACATACAAGAAGTTACCAGAAGGAGAAAGGGATAGACTAAGAAAAATTTACGAACAAATTGTTCCCGAGTATGATATTATGAAGTATAAGCAAATGTTTGACGATGAATACCCGGAAATGTACGATGCAAGTGGAAATACTTTATTGGAACTTGACCAGATAAATGAGCAAAGAAAAAAGACGGTTAGTCACATATTATCTAAGAAGGGATTTGATTGGCTTATGCAGTTCGCAAAGGATGTAGAAATGCCTCATCTATTAGCAGTTTCTATCGATCCGGAAACGATTGAAAACAATTATGAAGCGATAATTGATAATCTTACGTCTGATAATAAAAAGATAGTTCTTTTTTGTCAGAATACAGTGTATAAATCAGCTATCCATAAGGGTAATGATTGGACTGTTCAAGAGTTGAAAAAAGCAATAAGCCGGAACTTACCTCATGCTAAATTACTGAATTTGTGCCTTAGCCTTCCGGTTAACGTGACAATATGGGAAATGATAGATAGCCAATTAAAAGATTCTCGAAACCAGTATTGGGCGAAAGTTAGGGTCAATGTAATGCAAATAGAGGTGAATGAACTAAGATATTGTTTGAATCGGTATATGGCTGTGGAAAGATTTGATGATGTGTTGAACGGTATTAGTTGGAGAAGAGAAGGTCTTTATACCAACTTCATTGTTGATAAACTTAATAATATACACGATGAAGGTCTAAACAAGTTAAAATCACCGATGTCTGGTTATCACATATCAAAAATCATTAAGACCGTACAAAAAGACGACAGAATTAAAGAAGATGACAAGGCAGAAATTGAATGGAAGTATCTGTTGTTTCTTATTACTCCAGACAGCAGAACTGATCCGGAATATCTGTTTAAAAAGCTATTTTCAAACCCTGGTTATTTCCTTTCAATGATCAAGCTAATATATAGACCGGAAGTATCTAAAGCACAAACTCATAATACTCAGAATCAAGAACAAAGGAAGATAATGTTACAAAAAGCTGAAAAAGCATGGCAGCTATTAGAAAACTGGAAGTCTGTTCCCGGTTTAAAAGATAATGGCGAGATAGAATATGACACCTTAGATAATTGGGTCTCGAGTCTGATCTCGAGTGCTGAAATAGAGGGTTACAGTAAGATTTGTAAATCATATATTGGAAAAATACTTGCCCGTACACCAATGAACATTGAATTTTGGCCACAAGATTCCGTCTGTAAAGTAATTGAAAAATACTACGACAAGACACTTCATACCGGTTTTCTTTGTGAGGTGCCCAGCCTCGGAGGTTGTACCGTTAGAGGTATATTTGAAGGTGGAATACAAGAAAGGGATATTGCTGAAAGGTATCGTAAATTAGCAGAACAACTTATGCACACATATCCAAAGACAAAAAAAATTCTTAAGGATATAGCAACAGAATACGAAAAGGATGCAAAAAGAGAAGATGAGCATGCCGAAAAAAACAAATGGGGATTCTCTTAAGATGCTATGAGACATGGAGATAATATAAACAGGAGGTATAACAATGAAATTAATGGATTGTATTGAAGACAGATCTAAATTGTCTGGAGTTAGCAAATGTGATATCTGTACAAAACAAGGTATTAATCAGAGCATGTTTGAGGGAGAACTGGAATATTTTAATAAACCGTTTCGAGGCTCTAAGCCTCTAGTCATGGTATTAGGTCAAGACCCGACTATTTCGAAAGGAGAAGTAAACTCAGTTCTTGATTTAGAAGATACAAAAAGTAAACTGTTTCACTTTGTTATTAGTGAGATTATTGAAGGTGTTGGACTGGGCAAGGACGATATTTATGCCACAAATCTGATCAAATGCCGGTTTCCGAACAATAAGACACCAAAATTGATATCACAAGGGAAAATTAAGGAGTATCTTGCTCCTTTTTTCAACAATTGTCGAGAACACCTCAAAAGAGAGGTGCGTCTGATAAAACCTAAAATCGTTCTCTCTTTGGGAGAACCAGTTCATCAAATGTTGAGAGAAAGTTATCATTGGGAAGTTCCAAGTAAAATGAAAGATGCTTTCGGTAAATCTTATGAAGTTAGTATTAAAGGTGATAAAGTTGAGTATATCCCATGTATCCACTACAATTCGAGAAATAAATCACTCTATCGATCTTTATGGCAGTCCTTTATCGAAAATTTGATTGAGACAGTAGATAAAATGTAACGAATAAGTAGCCTACACAATATTTTTTAAAAAGTGTGTCAGTGAAAATGGATAATGCCTATTGAACTGTATCAGCAACCGAAGGGTTGATATATGGAGGAATTATGTCGAATAGAACATTAATACAGATACATACAACTGCTATTATTAAGGGATTGTATGAACGAGCGATGTCTTTGAATACTTTGGATCATAAGGTAACAAAAGGTGAACTTAGAGAATTATTTGTCTCGGAAATCCTTGAACAATTTTTAACCGATCAGTTTGGTATAGGTACAGGTGTTGTTATCAATCAAGCGGGAATGCAAAGTGCCCAGATTGATATAATTATCTATGATAAAAGAGTCTTACCACCTCTAATAAAGAATAAGCAAATAGGTATTTACCCTATTGAATCTGTATTAGCTCTTATTGAGGTAAAAAGCAATCTTAGGAAAAGTGATATTGAGAAGTCTGAGGATAATTTTAGTTATGTACTTAGGAAGATTTGTCATCTAGACTATTCTTATGATGCAAGGAAATACAAAAAGACGGGTAAATCACATATTTACCGACCAGTTTGTGGTTTAATTGGTTTCTACGGAAAAGGAGTTGCAAAACTTCGAACATCAGATGGAAGTGATTGGCTGTTGGAAAATGCTGAACACATACATGCAGTTTGTTTAATGAAGAGTTATTCTTGGGTAATACTAAAAAATAAATGGCGTTTTACACCGCATGATCATGATACATTCGAAGAAACAAAAAGATTCATTGCGATCATGTTAGACAATATCCGAACAAGATCAACAAAATTTCCCTATCGTTTAGAAGACAAGCATAAAGATTGGTTAAGTATATACACAAGAGACCAGGAAAAAATCAGGAAGTATTTTGAGAGAAATTCACAGGACATATAAAAGAAGACGTAGCTGATTATAATAGTAAATATATTATAAACTCGGCAATTAATAGAGAACTTGTCATCCGGTGAAAGAGTCTGATATGGTAGTTCTAATTATAAACAAAAATAGAGGTATAACAACAGATATAAGTAAAGTGGAGGAACAACATGGCACAAAGGAATGAATCTTACTTTAAGAGTTACAAAGAGTATATTAAAGAACAAGGAGAACTGGATAATTATGTTGAATCTAGGGAATTAGCTTTCAGGTTTTATATAGATACAATTAAAGGGAACAATCATTGGAAGCATAAAGAAGTTAGAGATAAATATGGAATACATTGCGATCTTTTCAATATTATTACCAATAGACCCTATGGCCTCTATGTGTTATTAGTGTATCATACGTTGCATAATTTCTTTTATCGATTTATTGAAGAACACCCTAAGCTTGAACCAAGAAGCAGTAATGGCAAAGGTGATAAATCTATGTTGAACCATATAGTGGGATATGCATCCGACTGGAGACAAGTTGATAAAAGAGTTATGTATTATGATGTTTATCATTATTATAGAGGATATAGAAAGGACTATTCACACCCAAATAGTTCTGTGTTTGAAAAATGATTATATGATGCATGTGTACCACATGAAAATGTTATTAGGAGGGAGTTTGACATGGGTCTGCCCAATATGTACCCTGAACTAAACTTTAACGATTTTCTTCTGTTTTCCCGCATCGCTAAACAAATTGCTAAGGAAGTATGTTTACTAATGGAAACACCATTAGATGAGTTGGTCTCTATGGTAGAGAAAGATGATGTAATAATTAGAAAACGTATTGCCATAAGTTCTAAACCTAAACCTGTGCAGCGAAAAATACTTATCAATACGATATGTAGTAAGTTTTCGTTGGATATCAATACAGCAGAATACATTGTAGATGGGCTAATAAACGGAAGGAATTGCCAATAGTTTTTACCATAGTCAGTGGACATATCTATGAATGCAATTATAAGACATTATAGTTGAAAACAACTTCAGATAAACCCCGGAATTATAGAAAAAAAAGGAAAAATAATTTTAAAAAGGGCGATTTGGTAACTTTCGCCCTTATATGTATGACCGTCAATCGCTTACGCGGTTACCAATCCGGTAACTTTTGGTAACCGCTGTTATTAACAGTGGAAAAACTAAAACAACCACACAATTCCATTCCTGCCAATCCCTTTAGTGCAGAGCCGATGTATCTCGCAGGATACATCGAACGAATGGGGACAGGTACAAGAGCCATCTTTAATCTCTGCCAAGAATCCGGTTTGATGGAGCCTGAGTTTTTTCAGGAAGAGTTTTTCAAGGTTGTGCTGTGGAGAAAAAAGGTTGTTGCCGGAAAATTTAGCATTTAACGCTTAACTTTAGACAAAGAAAAGAGATTAGAAACTTGCGATGATCTTGCGGCATAGAGGTAAAGAGAAGTTATCCTTCTGATAGGGAGATGTTATGGTAGATGTGTGGATAAAAGGATGAGGCAGTTATCTGTATGTTTTAAGTTGACTTAATTACCAATATATAAATGCTGTATTAACTGATCATAGATTAACAAAATATTGAGGTAACTTATTGATGAATTAATATTAAAGCAGTTACATTTTATTTACTGATGAAGGAGCGAATAACCGCTTGAGATGTAAGCTGATAATTTGAGAAACTTAACTTGCGACATTATTGAGAGAGAAGAATAATTTTAAAGAACAACTTTAAAGGGGTCCCGGATAATGGATGAGATAAAAAGGATTACAGAAGCAAACCGCATTGCCTGGAATAAAGCTTTACCCTACCATAGAAAGGCAATGGACGATATATGGGATAAAACTCTCACCGACAAAAACTATGTCTGGCAAGAAGAACCGGAACTGTCAAGACTGCAAGACATCGGTATCAAGAATAAATCAATCATACAACCTTGCTGCAACAATGGGATAGAACTGTTGTCACTAAAACGCCTTGGTGCGGGTAGATGCGTAGGTGTAGATATTTCTGACGAAGCAATTAAAGATGCGCAGGGTCGTTCCCATAGATTCGGTGTTGATTGTGAGTTTATACGCCTAAATGTGTATGAAATACCGGTATCATTCGATAATAGTTTTGATATGGTTTATATAACAGTGGGAGCATTGTGTTGGATACCCGATCTCCGGCTGTTTTTTGCCCGGATAAAAAGGTTGTTGAAACCGGGCGGTGTTCTTTTTATCTATGAACAGCACCCCCTGACACTGATGCTTCCCTGGGACATATCAGAGGATAATGAAAAACCGGTTATTGAAAATAACTATTTCTATGACAAATATATGGTTTATAATGACAGTCTCGATTACTATGGCAATATTCAGTATGAATCACCCGATACTTTCGAGTTCATGCATACACTATCCGATATTATGAATTCAATTACAGAGAACGGTTTCTGTTTAACGAAGTTTGAAGAATTCGAGCACGATCTTAGCAATGGCTTTGAATGGGTCAAAAAAACAGGTCTGCGGCTGCCTCTTTGCTATATCCTGACTGCAGCCGTAGCGTGACACTTGTGAAGAGAATTATTTATTAGTACGATGAAAATCAATATTAAATACGCCGGTCCCGAAAGCAGTTCGTGGCTGAAAGTAAGAGACATACATGTTACTGAAGCTGTAATCAACAAGAAGATAAAAGATAAAGAGATTCTAATCGCCCATACCGAAAGCGATACTATAGGCTGGCTTAGATACGGATATTTCTGGGACAATATCCCCTTTGTGAATATGCTGTTTATAGAGAAACAATATCGCAGAAAAGGTGCCGGCAAGAAGCTGATGCACTTTTGGGAATCAGAAATGAAGAAACGTAAGCATGAACAAGTGATGACTTCGACTTTATCCAATGAAAAGGCTCAGCACTTCTACCGGAAACTCGGTTATAAGGATGCAGGATCACTGCTTCTTCCCAATGAGCCTTTAGAAATATTTTTCATTAAGGGTTTAAACAACTAATCAAACATAATCTATCTGTAAGGAGAAGAGACTTGATAACAAATCTAAACAAGTAGACAAGAAAGGATCAATTATGAAACTGGTATTTATCATCGGAAATGCTGCTGTCGGTAAAATGACAGTTGGACAGGAACTTGCAAAAATCACGGATTTAAGATTGTTCCATAACCATATGACAATTGAACTAATACTTGATATATTCGGTTATTACAATGCAAAAGCAATAGCTCAGATAAGAGAGATTATTTTTGAGGAGTTTGCCGGTTCCGGACAGTATGGTTTAATATTTACATATATGTGGGCTTTCGATCAGCAATCTGATTGGGATTATGTGGAACATGTCTGTGACATTTTCAGAAGACATAATGCACAGATATATTATGTAGAACTTGTCGCACCTCAAGCGATCAGATTGCAACGGAACGTTACAGAAAATCGTTTATTAAAAAAGGCGTCAAAAAAAGATATTGAAGTGTCAAATGAAAGACTTATAAACGACGACAAAAGATATCGTTGTGTTAGTCATGAAGGTGAGATTCTGTATGACAACTATATAAAGATTGATAATTCCTGTCTTTCAGCGGAAACCGTTTCGCTGATGATAAAAGAGCGTTTTGGTTTTTAACCCAAATAATGCAGTAAAAACAAATGGAACGTGCATTCAGAAGGTATGCAAAAACTAATTCAGGCTACTTATCTAATCCGGAACTGGAAGCTCCGGAGACTTTAAACATAAGAATTATTATCTTTTACCTTATAGCTATCCTTTTTTCATTTTACTTTAGAATACAACCTCCGGAATGGTATAACCGGTTAGAATTGCCTTACGGACTTACTATGCTCAAGGGCTGGTTTGCCGGTTTAGGACCGTTTTTAGGAGCCTGGATAGTAATATGGGTTTTTAAGTTCAAGAGAACAACTTACTTATGGGGAAGTTCTAAAGCGAAAAGTATTATAATGGCTGCCGTTCCTATTTTAATGTTTACAATTGCGGGAGCCGAAAACGACCTTAATCTCAGTCCTCATATTTTTGGTTTACTGTTGGGATTAACTTTGACAGTATACTGCATTCTTGAGGAGACAGGATGGAGAGGCTATCTGCAGGATGAACTAAGTAGTTTGAAACCCATTATACAGTATATGATAATTGGTTTTTTATGGTATGCCTGGCATCTCTCTTTTCTTAGCTGGAATGTGAATATCGGCAACCAGTTGCGCTTTTTATTGATATTCCTGGCCGGAAGCATCGGAATTGGATATGCAGTTCGCAATACCCGGTCGATTATTGTTGCTTCATGCTTGCACATGATCGGGAATATTATCTTCTTTAACGGTTTTTTAGCACCATACATCAGCTTTCAAAAACGTCTCCTGGTTTTGGCAGTGAGTATACCCGTATGGATTATTATCCTGATTACCTGGGATAAAGGAATTAGTAATAGTGCTGACGGTAGTGACCGGGTACAATGAAAGATTGATAGAGACCTGATTGTCCTGATAAAAAGGGGAAAGATAAGACAGGTTGTTGGGAAATCAGTTCGTGGTTCCGGGTTCTTGGTTGCTTGATTGTAGCGGCGATGGCGAAAAATAATGGCGTCCGGAGTTGAGCGGTATATTTAATCCGGGACTTAGGCGTTCATTATGGAAAAGTGCTTCTGCTATATCATTTGTGGTTGTGATAGTTATTTCCTTTAGCAGATATTACTTAACCAGCATCATCTTATTCACCTGCTCGTAGTCTTCAGTTTGCAGTCTATAAACATAAATCCCTGCGGGCATCTGTTCACCTCTTTCGTCGGTACCATCCCAGCTTACCCGGTATTTTCCCCTTGTCCGTACATCGTCAACAAGCCGATTAACCTCTTGCCCTTTCAAATTATAGATGGTTAATTGAACTTTCGTTTTTTCCCTGATGCTGTATTGTATGCTTGTGTGGGGATTAAAGGGATTAGGATAGTTTTGTTTTAACTCAGTTACCAAGGTAGTTTCCTCAATGGGAACAGATGTGTCGATTTCCGTACTAAATGACCAGACAGGACAGTTTTCAGCATCTCCTCTAAGTGAATCATGAGCTGTGAGTTGTAAGTGGTTAGTGGACTGCGTCCGCGAGTTCATATCCCGGTTAGTGTGATATCTAACTTCTTCTATATCAGCAACTTCTATTGTGGCCAAAGAGATATTTTCAGGTTCTATTGTAGTCGGTATTACCTGCCAATAATACGTTTTATCGTAATCAATGTTCAGATGAGAAATACGTCTCAAAGAATAATTGACTTGATTCTCTACATAAGGTACCCATTCGTAATCATCGACATCAAAATCCTTGTCGTCGTTAAAATATACCCTGAATCCGGCAGGATTACGGTGCATCCTGTCTTCCGTATATTGCCAGCTTAATTTGCCCAAATCTATGCTAACACCTTTAGAGGCATCTTCAGGGTTGGGATTGATGGCGGCAACAGGATAAGGATATCTCTCTGTCCTGAAAGACCATACGGGAATATCTTGAGCATCGCTGCGGTGCATTGTATATAATGCTTGCCCTTCAATATCTCTATCACCTGGCATATTATGATGATCTACCGTTGTAGGAACAACTTTCCACCGGTAATTACTAAAATACGATAATTGTTCGGGCAGTATTTCGGAAGCGGTATATTGCTGCCGGTCCGGAACGTAAGGTACCCATTCATAATCATGTTCATCATCAAAAAACCCCGTACGGTTTATATACACCCTGAAACCTGCGGGAACGGCATAAGAAGAATCTGCCTCATAACTCCAGCTTAACTGGGACAATTCCGTCGAGACATCGTTAGCATTTGGCGGTGGTCCGGGATTGCCGGCAATTACCGGATATGGGAAAGGTTCTGTTGTGAAAGACCAGACAAGTGGATCTTCCGCTTGACCGTGGTTGTTGGTGGGAACAACCTGCCAGTAGTATTTAGTGTAGCCATAGAGTTCTTCAGATAAATTGAGGGCAGCTTCATACTCTGTCTCTCCTTCGATATAGGGAACCCATTCATAATCGTCTTCTTCATCAAATTCACCGGAGGTATTAAAATAAACTTTGAATCCCTCAGGATTAATAAACATCGGATGCTCAAAGTAATTCCAGTTTAGTCTTTCCAGATCAAGAGAAACAACTTCAGCTTCATTGCCTGGTTGTGGAAAAGCGGCTATATCAGGATAAAGACTTCCTTTTACCTGTTCAAACCCGAAAGGATTGAGCAAAGTTGTCCCGAATTCATTAGTCAATACTATCCTTGCGTATCCGTTTATATCACGGTTGTATTGATAGTCTAATTCATTAGTGTTGCCAATAGTTTCTCCATCGGCGATCCACAGATAGTTGTCCGTATTCCCGGAAACAATGCGGATGGTGCCTTCCGGCTCATCGATGACAATTTGATTAACATGAGGAGCTCTTGCATCTCCGCTGCCACCTTCTTCATAGCTCGAATAGGAGGCGCCCTTTGCCCAGGCATTACGCAACTCTGATATCGTTAAATCGGGCATAAGCATAATATTATAATTACGGTATAAATGAGACTCACGATGCATATCGTCATTGGAATATGCCCAGACCGGTCTTTCAGGCATTAATTCGGTAAGGATATTATCCCATAATTGCCTGTCGCCGGAATACCTGTCTCCTTGATTGTAAACTTCCAGCCCGAATAAAACATCTATAGCGTAAGCATTATATAAATCGGTATAATATTGTACTCCATGATTATATCGTCCCGGATGATAAAGCATCGACATGCCGCCACGATCCCTGATTTGATTTAAAGATTCTTCCAAAGTATATGCCGGGGTACCGGCCCAGTCACAATCGAATGATCCGTGATGATGCGTCCTTGAAAGCTCATTTCCTTCAGCAGTTAACATATTGATAGAGGTTACTACCCCCGTTTCGGGGTCTCTGGTAAAATCCGGCGGCTGATCAGGATCGGTTTCATAGTTTGTCCAGGGCCAGGTATTTACATGCTGGGGACTGTGAGAGTCATGATCGGTGATCATTAATATACTATAATCGTTATTAGAATAGCTCATTACGGTTTCTTCTACAGTTAACCGGCCGTCTGATTCAGTTGTATGTGTATGAAAGTTAGCTTTGTATCTGCCGGTATTTTCCCAATCTACATTTTGATATGGGTTTGTAATCAGTTTATTCTGTATTGCTACTTCGTTATCTATCCTTTGTAAGGGAGATTCCGATGAATTTATATTAGAATAGGTTTGCTCCTTCATTTGTAAGGCTGTTTGTTTTGTGGTGCTTTGGGCATCATCGTTACCTTGTGACCATAAGCTCCCTATTATAGTGAACGATAAAGCCACCGACAATAGTACAATTATTGCGAGACGGTTAATCCTATTCATTTTATCCTCTTTTATTGAATTATATGTGCATCGATGCAGGCAGAGCCCGATGACTAATATATTATTTTACAGCTTTACTTGCCGTCAATGTTTTTCCGTTAAAAGGATCATTCCCTTTGTTACCGAGGGCAGAAAGAGGAGGGCGGTGAGTGAAGTAGAGAGGGAGTGACTAAGTGAAGAAGAGACTAAGAGATAGAGGGAGTGGCGGTTTTGTGGTGCCGTCTGGAGTTGAAATAAGAGTTGACGGTGTTTTTTTTTGTCCACGAATTACACGAAGAGCACTAATTAAAAAGGAATATTAAGGGAACAGTTGTGATGAAGTTGAAGGTTAGGATGGGGCGTTTAGAGGATATATTAGCCACTGATCACACAGATTTTCACTGATTTTAAAAAGGTATCAAGGGGTGAGTTTGGAGGAAGTGCCGGTTTTGTAGTGGCGTCTTGAGCGAAGCTGGGGAAAACAGCTGGGAATTTCACGAATTAATAAACGAATTGCACGGATAAAATTGGTTCTTGGTTTGAGGGAGCGTTCGGTTTTGTGGTGGCGTTTGTTAAAAGATAGTTTAGGGTTTAGAGTTTAGGTGGGGTTGATCTATAGGATGTGGCGTTTCGGATTATGTGGATGGGGAAAAAAATGAATAATTGGTTGAAAAAATGGTAAAGAAGAATAATGCGGACATTATGGAAACGTTCACAGACCTGCCAGGTCTGTGCTCAGGGTGATGATGCGGAATCTTCATTGAAAGGCATTTAAAGACTTAAAGGAACTGATCAGAGTTTCAGAGTCATGATGTGATTACTGCTGAAAAATGCAGACCTTACGGTCTGATCAGAGCTGGCAGCTCTGAACACGGCAGCGCTCCAGCCAAGATGTGCTCTTAACTGTGGTGGCGTTTGGAGTTGAAATGAGAGTTGACGGTGTTTTTTTGTCCACAAATTACACGAAGAACACTAATTAAAAAAGGAATATTAAGGGAACTGTTGTGATGAAGTTGAAGGTTAGGATGGGGCGTTTAGAGGATATATTGGCCACTGATCACACAGATCTTCACTGATTATAAAAAGATATCAAGGGGTGAGTTTGGAGGAAGTGGTGGTTAAGTGGTGGCGTCTTGAGCGAAGCTGGGGAAAACATATGGGAATTTCACGGATTAATAAACGAATTGCACGGATAAAATTGGTTCTTGGTTTGAGAGAGCGTTCGGTTTGGTGGTGGCGTTTGGAGTTGAAATGAGAGTTGACGGTGTTTTTTTGTCCACGAATTACACGAAGAACACTAATTAAAAAAAGGATTATTGAGGGAGAAGTTTTGATGAAGTTGAAGGTTTGGTGAGGGCGTTTGGAGGATATATTGGCCACTGATAACACAGATCTTCACTGATTATAAAAAGGTATCAAGGGGTGAGTTTGGAGGAAGTGCCGGTTTTGTAGTGGCGTCTTGAGCG
>PWOA01000037.1 GCA_003564155.1 Candidatus Cloacimonadota bacterium | reverse complement strand
TATAGCAATGGAACGCGGATTACGTTTTGCCATTAGAGAAGGTGGAAGAACTATCGGTGCCGGTGTCGTAGGTGATATCATTGAATAAAACTCAATAATGAGTGATTATTAAAAGAGGAATATTATGGCTGCAACAAATCATGAGAAAATAGCTATCAGATTGAAAGCATATGACTATCGTTTACTAGATGAATCGGTATCAGATATTATTAATACTGTTAAAAATACCGGGGCAAGGATTGTAGGTCCGATTCCTTTGCCAACAGATAAGAACGTTTACACTGTTCTCAGATCACCCCATGTTGACAAGAAATCTCAAGACCAGTTCGAAATGAGGGTTCATAATAGATTGATTTATATAATGAATCCAACGCCTCAAACAACAAGTTCTCTAAAAAAGTTGAGCTTAGCAGCAGGTGTTCATGTATCTATAAAAGTATGATAGCTTAAAATTAGCTATCAGGTAATTAATACTTAGAAAAAGGTTAGAAAAATGATAGGATTAATTGGTAAAAAAATTGGAATGACACAAGTCTTTGATGATAATGGTAAAGTTGTGCCGGTATCGTTACTTAAAGTGGGTCCTTGCCAAGTTGTTCAAAGAAAGACTCTTGCCGATGAAGGTTATGATGCAATGCAAATCGGTTATGAAGATATTAAAGAATCCAAGGTCAATAAAGCTCTAAAAGGTCACTTCACAAGACATAAGAGTAAATATTATCGATATTTAAAGGAATTCCGTTTAAAATATTATCGGGATGTTGAAGAAGATGAAATATTCGACGCATCCATGTTCGTTCCGAACGAATTGATAAAGGTTACCGGAACTTCGAAAGGCAAGGGTTTTACAGGAGTTATGAAAAGACATAATTTTAGTGGATTTGAATCAAGTCATGGTGTTCACGAGTCCTTTAGAGGACCGGGATCAATAGGTCAATGTGCAACTCCAGCTAAAGTTAAAAAAGGACAAAAACTGCCGGGACATACAGGTAATGCTAAGGTTTCAATACTAAATGTTAGGGTAATTAAAATCGATACTGAAAATAATTTGTTAATGGTAAAAGGTTCTATCCCAGGTCATAGAAACAGTCTTGTATATTTAAGCAAAGAGCTTTAGATTCGATTGAATCATCAGGGATAAAGGAGAAATTAATGTTAGAAGCTATAAAATATACTTCTCAAGGCAATCAAGCAGGAACAATAGTGCTCAATGATAATGTCTTTGCAGTATCAACAAGAAATAAATCTGCCGTAATGTACGAAGTCATAAAAATGTATTTGGCTAACCAAAGGCAAGGTAATGCTTCTGTTAAAGGCAGATCAGAGGTTAAGGGTACTTCTGCAAAAATGTATCGTCAAAAAGGCACAGGTAACGCACGAGCTGGATCCAGACGCTCTCCAGTTAGAGTCGGAGGTGGTGTTGCATTTGGACCTCGATCTAAAGATTGGTACCGCAAAATTCCAAAGAAGAAAAAAAGGTTAGCACTAAAATTAGCATTGAGTGAAAAGGCGGTAGCTGGTAAGATTTTTGTTATCGAATCATTGAGCTTTGATAAACCAAATACCAAACAAGCTATATCAATAATCGACAGTATCTTCGGTAGTTCGTCATCATCTATCAGCAATAAGACAAACGTAAATAAAGCTACTAAACTAATTGTTACTGACGACAGTAATGATAATGTTATCAAATCATTTAATAATGTTCCGAAAGTTATTATGGATCGTGCTGATAGTATATATGCTTATGAAGTATTAAAAGCAGAGTACTTGTTATTAACTGAGAAATCACTGGAGATTATTGAAACTTGTTTCGATGATCTCAAAATAAATAGATTACTAAATACCGACAAACAACGAAGCGAAACATCTTAGTAATATCTATTAATATACAGGAGAACACATGAATCTTGATAAAATAATCTTTGCTCGTAAACACCCAAGGGATATTATTATATCTCCTATGTTTACCGAAAAAACTAGCAGTTTATTGGAAAAGCAAAACTCTTATTGCTTTAAAGTTGATATTAAAGCAAATAAAATTGAGATAAAACATGCGATTGAATCCATTTTTTCGGTAGATGTTAAAGATGTTAATACGATAAGATTCAAAGGCAAAGTCAAAAGAATGGGACGTTATTCTGGCAGAAGGGCTGCTTGGAAAAAGGCAATAGTAACCTTACCGGGAAATCAAAATTTATCCGGCTTTGAAGTCTGATTCGAACTTTAGATGTATTTACAATTTATTATATCTGTGATTATTAACATCAAACAATAAACAATATGAAGATACATAACTTAATCATAACAAAGAACTTAGATAGAGGTTTAGAATGGGAATAAAGAATTATCGCCCGATAACTTCCACAATGAGATACAAAACCGGTTATACTTTTGAAGAAATTACAAAAGATAAGCCTGAAAAATCTCTTCTCGCTCCTTTGAAAAAAAGAGCCGGTCGAAACAACCAAGGACGGATAACTTGCCGGCATAGAGGTGGTGGAAGCAAAAGGCATTATCGTATTATTGACTTTAAGAGAAACAAGTTTTCAATACCGGCTAAAGTTTTTTCAATAGAATATGATCCCAACCGAAGTGCACGTATAGCATTATTACATTATAATGATGGAGAAAAACGTTATATTTTAGCTCCCCTTGGCTTGACCGTTGGTGATACCGTTATATCCGGGTCTGATGCACCTGTTGCTTTAGGAAATTCATTACCCTTAGAAAAGATCCCTTTAGGAACCATTGTTCATAATGTTGAACACAAAGCTGGTAAAGGTGGACAGATTGCCAGAAGTGCTGGATCTTTCTCACAAATAGTCGCTAAAGAAGGAAACTATGTTCATGTCAAAATGCCATCTAACGATGTTTATCGTATCCGTAAAGAATGTATGGCAACCATCGGACAAATGGGTAACACCGAACATAACTCGATAGTTATTGGTAAAGCAGGCCGTAAAAGATGGATGGGAATTAGACCAACCGTACGAGGAGTAGCTATGAATCCCGTTGATCACCCTATGGGTGGTGGAGAAGGAAAGAGCTCAGGTGGCCGGCATCCGGTATCTCCATGGGGTAAATTAGCAAAAGGTGGAAAAACACGCAAGAAGAAGAAACATTCAAACAATTATATCATAAAATCTGCAAAGAAGAAATAACCATGAAATTTCATAAAAGACAACAAGCAGGAAATGTATCTCAGTATATGTCTGACAACATTGTAATTATTTATGATAAGAGAAGGAATACAATATGGCACGTTCAATAAAAAAAGGACCGTTTTTAGACGACCATTTATACAAAAAAGTCGAAGTTTTAAATAAAGACAGTAAAAAGCAAGTTATAAAAACTTGGTCAAGACGTTCGATGATCATACCTGATTTTATCGGACACACATTCGCCGTACATAATGGGCGTAAATTTGTTCCGGTATTTGTTACCGAGAATATGGTCGGTCATAAATTAGGGGAGTTTTCTCCGACTCGTACCTATAGAGGTCATAAGGAAAAAAGAAAAGGTAGATAATTTTTGATTTGCTCCCGACATGTATAATAACATCTGTGTTCGGAGCTCAAAGATTAGTGATCTTTGAAAGGAGTTATAAAAAATGGAAGCAATCGCCAAAGGGAAAAACCTTAGAGGTTCCGCTCGAAAAGCTAGACTAGTTCTAGACCTTATAAGAGGCAGGAACGTAAGTGATGCAAAGAATATTTTGGTCTTTTCTAATAAACAAGCAGCTGTTAAAGTCAAAAAGATACTAGATTCAGCAATCGCGAATCTTTATGAAAAAGAAAGGAAAGCCGATTTAGATAAGTTTGTAGTATCAAAAGCTTATGCCGATGATGGACCTATAATGAGAAGATACATGCCAAGGGCTATGGGGCGGGCAACTATTGTCCGTAAAAGAACTTGCCACATAACATTATCTTTATCTCCAGGGTCTACGGCTAAGAAGTCGAAAAGAAAAACTAGTGATCATAAATTTGTCCCTTCAAAGAAAATGGGACTGGAAACAAATGTGCAGGAGAAGGAGTAGTCATCAATGGGACAAAAAATCAACCCGATTTGTTTAAGAGTTGGTATCAATAAGAACTTCGAATCTATCTGGTTTGCTTCAGGTAAAGATTATGCAAACAATTTTCACGAAGATTTGATTATTAAGAAATATTTATACAACCGTTTGAGCTCTGCTATGGTTTCAAGAATTATTGTGTGGCGTAAAACAAACTCTATCTCCATAGATATACACACTGCAAAGCCCGGACAAGTAATAGGTAGAAAAGGAGCAGAAATCGAGTTAATACGCAATGAAGTAACTATGCTCGTCAATAAAAATAGACCTGCACCGATAACAATTTTTATCAACATAGTAGAAATAAAGAAACCATGGTTGTAAGCCAGGCTTGTTGGGGAAGAAATATCACGCCAACTCAAAGAAAGAGTATCATTCCGTAGAGCAATGAAAATGGCGATGAGGAATTCCATGCGTGAAGGAGCTGAAGGAATTAAGGTTCAATGTTCAGGAAGATTAGGTGGAGCTGAAATGGCACGAACAGAACATTATCATGAAGGAAGAACACCATTGCATACTTTAAGAGCCGATATAGACTATGCTCTTACTGAGTGTTTTACAACTTATGGAGTTATCGGTGTTAAAGTATGGATATATAAAGGCGTTGTTTTATAGTCTTCGTCAAGAAGAACAGACCTAATTGAATTATATAGGAGAGATTAATGTTAGCCCCTAAAAAAATCAAATACAGAAAACACCAACGTGGCAGAACTAAAGGAAATGCCAAAGGTGGTTTCCATGTTTCATTCGGCGACTATGGATTAATATCACTTGATCCCGGATGGATCACAAGCAGGCAAATTGAATCAGCACGTATTGCAATAACCAGACATATGAAAAGAGTCGGTAGAGTTTGGATTAGAATATTTCCCGATAAGCCATTTACACAAAAACCGGCTGAAACAAGAATGGGTAAAGGTAAAGGTGCACCTGAATACTGGGTTGCTGTTGTTAAACCGGGCAGGGTTTTATTCGAAATACAAGGAGTTGATCTTACTTTAGCTAAAGAATCACTTCGATTAGCATCATATAAATTACCAATTAAAACTAAAATGGTAGCCAGGGAAGGTTTAGAATTATGAAAATGAGTGATATGCGCGAATTATCTAATGAAGAGTTGATAAAAATGTTAGATGACCTACGGGAAGGACTTTTTAATTTGAGATTTCAGAATGCAAAAAATCGCATCGAGAATCCTTATAAAATGAAGTTTATGAAGAAAGATATTGCCCGTATCCTTACACTATTAAGTGAAAGAAATGCAACTGTTGATTCGAAATAATAAAAGTAGATACTCACAGAACTGATAAGAGGGAAAAATGACTCAAGGAAGAAAACAAAGTAAAACAGGTATCGTCGTTAGTGATAAAATGGATAAAACCATCGTTGTAAATGTTGAAAGGCAATTTATGCATCCGCTTTATAAGAAATCTGTTAGAAAGCATAAAAAATTTAAAGCACACGATGAAAACAATATCGCTAATATCGGTGATGTCGTTCGAATTCAGGAGCATCGGCCTTTCAGTAAGGACAAAACATGGCTCCTTACCGAAGTAATCGAAAAAAGTAAATAGGTTTCAACACGAGTATAAATCACTTAATTATAAGTGATAAATGACTCCTTATACTAAAAACAATATAAAAGAAATAGGTGGAATGAAATGATCCAGGCAGAAACGAACTTGAAAATAGCCGATAATTCTGGAGCCAAAAGAGCTGTATGTATTAAAGTTCTTGGCGGGACAAGACGCAGGTACGCATCATTAGGTGATGTAGTAGTTGTTGCTGTGAAAGCTATTTCGTCGACAGGAAAGATAAAAAAAGGAGCAGTGGAACACGCTGTTATTGTTAGAACAAATAAAGAGGTTAGAAGACCTGATGGTACTTATGTAAGATTTGAAGATAATGCTGCAGTTATTATTGATGACCGCGGCGAACCAAAAGCTACTAGGATTTTTGGACCAGTTGCTCGAGAGCTCAGAGAAAAACATTATACAAAAATAGTTTCTTTAGCTCCGGAAGTCTTATAATTATTACGTGCTAAGTGCTAATAAGAAGGAGTTTTGAGGATGAATAAAAAAAATATAGAAAAAATTAAGATGCCCATAAAAAAAGGTGACACAGTTGTTGTAATCAGTGGTCATAACAAAGGGAAAAAAGGTCGAGTATTGAAATCTTTCCCTTGCACTCAACAAGTCATTGTTGAAAAAGTTAATTTCATAAAAAAACATTCTCGCCCTACCCAACAAAATCAAAAAGGCGGCATCATAGAAAAGGAAGCCCCGATACATATTTCAAATGTAGCTCTCTTTAACGAAAAATTGGGGGAAATTACTAAAGCCAAATATGTTGTTAGCGGTAATTCTCTGGTCAGGGTTTGTAAAAAATCTGGAGATCAGATATAAGTACTTAGTTCAAAAATATAAGGAGATTGAATGAACAGGTTAAAAGAGAAATATAATAAAGAGATTATTGCGTCAATGATGAAGAAATTTGATTACAAAAATGTTCATCAAGTCCCTAAGTTGGAGAAAATCACTGTCAATATTGGCGTAGGTCAAGCAACTCAGAATAAAGCTCTGCTTGATAATGCCATAAAAGATTTAGAAAGTATTGTTGGTAGAAAGCCAGTAATAACTAAAGCCAAAAAATCGATCTCTAACTTCAAGCTCAGAGAAGGTATGCCTATAGGATGCAAAACAACCTTGAGAGGTGAAATTATGTATGAATTCTTGGACAAACTGATAAGTCTATCAATTCCCAGAATTAGAGACTTCAAAGGTATATCAAAAAAAGCATTTGATGGCAGAGGAAATTATACTTTAGGACTTAAAGAACAAACTATCTTTCCAGAAATTGATTTAGAAAAAGTCGATTCTCTAAGAGGATTAAATATTTCTATCATTTCCTCGGCAAACAGTGATGAAGAAGGTAGAGAATTACTCCAACAGTTAGGAATGCCTTTTGAAAAAGGTAATGACTAGGTAATTAAATAATCAGGATAAGGAGAAATAATGGCTAAGAAGTCTTGGATAGAGAAACAAAAGAAAGAACCAAAGTTTAAGGTTCGTAAATATAACCGCTGTAAGCTTTGCGGTCGTTCAAGAGGATATCTTAGAAAATTTGATGTCTGCCGTCTATGCTTCCTAAAGTTAGCTTCGGAAGGGCAGATACCGGGTATCACAAAATCAAGCTGGTAAAATATAACATTATCAGGAAGTGAATAGATGAGGTTTCATCATTCACATATTAAGGAGGATTGAATGAGCTTATCAGATCCAATTGCAGATGGATTAACAAAAATACGTAATGCATATAGAGCCGGTCATAAACAGGTAGTTTTAAACCATAATAATATTACCGAATCTGTAATAAAAACGTTGTCTGACGAGAATTTCATAAATAGTTATGAAATCATTTCCAGACCTTCAAATAACGGTAAATTGATATCGATAAACTTAAGATACACTAATACAGGCAAACCAACAATAAGGGGACTTACAAGAGTTAGTACTCCAGGGCGTAGAGTATACGTCAAGGCTGATAAACTACCTAGAGTTTTCAATAATATTGGTTGTGCTATCATCTCGACCAATAGAGGTGTCATGGTGGATCGGAAAGCTAGAGAAGATAAAATTGGCGGTGAGTATATTTGCAAAGTATGGTAGTATTTATTGATCTACATAAACCTGCTAAGTTGTCTGGTTAATTATATATAGGAGGAGAAGTGTCAAGAATAGGAAATAACCCCATCGTAATACCTGATGGTGTAAATATCAAAATTGATAATATAGAAGATAAAGTTAATGTTACTGTAACAGGTAAATTGGGTATGCTTACTCATACTCTTAATAGCGGTATTACTATTGAAGAGAGCGATAAGATGCTTAAAATAAAACGCAGAGATGACTCGAAAGACCAAAAGTCATTGCATGGTCTTTCCAGAGCCTTAGTTTTTAATATGATTAATGGTGTTAGTAAGGGTTATGAAAAACGTTTGCATGTTATAGGCACCGGTTACAGTGCAGAAGTTAAAGGGCCTTGGCTTAAATTAGTATTAGGCTTTTCTCATGACATCCTGATAGAAATACCAGAGCATTTGAAAGTTGAGACTGAGGCTGTTCCCAGAAGCAGAGGTCAGAAATTGGATGTCCAATCAATTATTAAGGTGAACGGAATCTCTAAAGAAGAAGTAGGAAGTTTTGCTGCAGAGATAAGACATTGTCGCCCTCCAGAAAATTATAAAGGAAAAGGTATTAGATATTCAGACGAGATCGTTCACTTGAAAGCGGGTAAAACCGGTGCTTAACAATCTAAATATTTATAGATTTTTACAGCATATAGCTAAGATAATCAGAGGAGATAGAGAGAATGCTTAAAGATAAAAACATAAAAAAAACAAAAGCAAGACTACGAAGACATTGGTTAATCAGGAAAAAGGTTTTAGGAACAAAGGATCAACCTCGATTACTTGTCTTTAGAAGTCTTAATCATATTTACGCTCAATTAATTGATGACACAACTCCTAACGGTAGCCACACTCTGACATCAGCCTCAACCAAGGAATTGGGTACGAACCTTGAAGCAAAAAAAACAGAGCAGAGTTATAAAGCAGGTATTTTGTTAGGTGAAAAAGCCCTTAACCAAGGTATAAGTAAGGTTTGCTTTGATCGTTGTGGATATAAATATCACGGAAGGGTAAAAGCTTTGGCTGAAGGTGCCAGAAAAGCTGGTTTAGTTTTCTAAAAGGAGGAATATCTTGCGAAGAGAAGATACTAGAAATATAAATGCTTTTGAAGTAGAAAAAATTGTAGCTACCAATAGAGTTGCGAAAGTTGTTAAAGGTGGTCGTAATTTCAGCTTTAATGCAATAGTTGTAGTTGGTGATAAAAAAGGGAGAGTCGGTATTGGTTCCGGCAAAGCAAATGAAATAGTCGATGCCATAAGAAAAGCTAAAGAAAAAGCTGCTAAAAGCATGTTTACTGTTCCAATTGTTAAGGGAACTATACCTCATGAAATAATTGGCAGATTCGGTGCTAGTAAGATCTTACTCAAACCAGCATCACCTGGTACCGGTATTATCGCTGGTGGACCTGCGAGGGCAATATTTGAAGCGAGTGGAATAGAGAATATTCTTTCAAGATCTTTGGGATCTAATACCAAAGGGAATGTTGTTAAAGCTACTGTTGCTGGGCTTCGAGACTTGATGACTATCGGCCAGGCAGCTGCTTTTAGAGGAAAAAAAGTACATGAATTGACAGGGCAAAAACCTATTGAAAAAATGATAGTTAATGAAGATTCATCAGAAGAAATTCAACCTAATGAAATCTCAACCGGTACTCAAGTTGCTCCTGAGCCAATAAATAATGATAATGATAAAGATAAGCAAAAGGATAAAACTCCGGAGGATACGGATGAAAAAGATTAAGGTTACCCAAATAAGAAGTATTATTGGCCGTGACGAAACACAAAAAAGAACAATTCAAGCTCTTGGTTTAGGCAAAATTAATCGTTCTCGGATCCACAGCAACACACCTTCCGTTCAGGGAATGATTAACAAGGTCAGACATCTAGTAGCTGTTGAAGACGTTGATGAGTTGAAGCCAGAAATTAAAAATTAATTTAAAAACCTAATAACTTCCAAGTTATATGATTGTAAATATAGGAGAGATGTTTAATGTTATTAAGTAATATTAAAAGACCCGTTATAAAGAAAAAGAAAAAACGTTTGGGGAAAGGTGAAGGTTCCGGACTAGGTAAACAATCGGGTAAAGGTCATAAGGGTCAAAAGTCGAGAAGTGGTGGTAATGTGCCTAATTGGTTTGAAGGCGGACAAATGCCAATTCAAAGACGTTTGCCCAAAAGAGGTTTTAATAATATAAACCGTAAAGAAGCGAGAATTGTTAACCTTGATAAACTGCTTGAACTAGAAGAGACTAACTTTGATATCCCCAAAATGGAAGAAATGGGATTAATCAGGAGATGTTCAAAAAACAATTACATCCCTGTAAAAGTACTAGCAGGTAAAATAGAAACAAGCGCAAAAAAGATTATAATTAGAGCAAATGCTTATTCATCAAAAGCAAAAGATATCATCGTTAATAACGGTGGAGAAGCAATCATCGAGAGTTAGAATGGAGATTTAATCAAGATGTTAGACAATATTACAAATGTTTTCAAAATACCGGATCTGAAAAGGAAAATCTTATTCACAGGTCTTTTTCTCATCTTATACCGGCTTGGTAGCTTCATACCAACTCCCGGAGTAGATGCTAGTGTTCTTAGGGATGTATTCAGTGCTCCTGGTGCTGATAGAACTCTCTTTGGAATGTTCGATATGTTTGTTGGGGGTAATTTTGAACGTGCATCAGTATTTGCTCTCGGAATTATGCCATATATTACAGCATCAATTGTTATCCAACTTTTGGGGAGCATTATCCCTTATTTTGAAAAACTCAAGAAAGAAGGAGCTGAAGGACAAAAGAAAATTGCTCAAATTACCCGTTATGGAACAGTTATTATAGCTGCATTTAACTCTATTGGGATAAGCTTTTTCCTACAAAGTCTTGAAAGTTCCGAAGGAATCAGAGCAGTGTCAAATCCGGGATTTGCATTTATATTTACTACCGTTGTGACAATGACTACCGGTACAATTGTTATCATGTGGCTTGGAGAACAAATAACCGAATTTGGTATCGGTAACGGTATTTCATTGATAATTTTCGCCGGTATTATTTCTCGGTATCCTCAAGGATTTGTAATGATGTTTAATATGGTTAGAGCTGGAGCAATGTCAATTTTTGTTGCGCTAACTGTACTACTTGTTATGATCGGCGTCACTGCTGCAGTTATATTGGTTACTGAAGCAATGCGCAAAATTCCAGTGCAGTATGCAAAGAGAATAGTTGGCAGAAAAATGTATGGTGGTCAAAGCACTCATATTCCTTTACGTGTAAATACGGCAGGTGTTATACCCATAATTTTTGCTCAATCTGTGATAATGTTTCCTAGAACAATAGCTTCTTTTTTCCCTGAAAGTGACATAATGAATGTTTTGATTCGTTGGCTTTCACCCGGAGAGTTTATTTATACGACCTTCTACGTTCTTTTGATTGTATTTTTTGCTTATTTTTATACTGCGATTATTTTAAATCCTGTTGAAATGGCAGACAATATGAAAAAATATGGTGGTTTTATTCCAGGTGTAAAACCCGGAAAGAAAACTGCGGAATACATAAATAGAGTATTAACAAGGATAACCTTACCAGGTGCTGTATTTTTTGCTTTTGTGGCAGTGCTACCGGAATTCATGACAAAATTCTCAAACCTTCCCTTTTATTTCGGAGGCACCGGACTGATTATTATTGTTGGTGTAGCCTTAGATACACTCCAACAAATTGAATCACATCTGGTGATGAGACATTATGATGGTTTCATGAAGAAAGGTAAACTCCGTGGTAGAAGTGGACGTTAATTAACTTCTCATAATTATTATCGAAAAGGTGGAATAGTGGTATTGATTAAAACAAAACAAGAACAAAAAGGCATTATGGAATGTTGCAAAATAGTCGCTGAAGTTCTAAACTCTTTAGATTATTTTATTAAGCCTGGTTTATCTACAAAGGATCTGGAAAATGAAGCAAAGAAGATTATTTCCAAACATCAGGCAAAGTCAGCTTTCAAAGGCTATTCTGTACCCGGACTACCACCTTTCCCAGGTTATGTTTGTACATCACCGAACTCATGCATTGTTCACGGAATTCCATCAAAGAATATTATACTGGAAGAAGGAGATCTCATTAGTGTAGATGTCGGAGTAACAAAAAATGGTTATTTTGGAGATGCTGCGAAAACTTATGCAGTTGGATCTGTTTCCGAACAAGCAAAATGTTTAATGAAAGTTACTGCAGACGCCTTATTAAAAGGTATCTCTCAGGCAAAAGCAGGTTTAAACGTTGGCCACATATCTTACTCCATCGGAAGCTTTGTTTCCAATAATGGATATTTTATTGCTGACCAACTCACTGGCCATGGTGTTGGTAAAAGCTTACATGAAGAACCAATGATACCCAATATAGGATTCAAGGGAGCAGGTATGAAACTAAGCACAGGTATGACTTTAGCAATTGAACCGATGGTCAATATCGGAACGAGTAAAGTGTTAGAAAAAGGTTGGGAATTTTTTGCTGCTGATAATTCATTATCTGCTCACTTTGAGCATACCATTTTAATTACAGAAGATGAACCCATTATACTAACAAAGTGAGAGTTACATGGCAAAGACAGGCGTTATTGAAGTTGAAGGAATAGTAAAAGAAGCATTACCCAATACTTTTTTTAAAGTAGAATTAGAAAATGGGCATGAAATTTTAGCTCATAGTTCGGGTAAAATGCGAATGCATTATATTAGAATATTACCCGGTGATAAAGTAAAAGTAGAATTATCGCCATATGATCTTAACCGAGGTAGAATAACCTATAGATATAAGTAATTTACATGTTAACCGGTAATTTTAACTATGATGATTTTTTGATTAATAGTCGTGATTATTGGTTCAGAGCAGATTACGTTAAAGGAGCTTGTAATGAAAGTTAGGTCTTCAGTAAAAAAAATGTGTAAAGATTGTTACATTATTATAAGGCATGGTGTCGTGAGAGTACTATGCCACAGCAATCCTAAGCACAAACAAAGACAAGGATAAAATAATTGATCATTTATCTTAAATATAGTTTAGATTACCAATCACATATTTCCAATTTAAGGAGGATTTAGTTGGCACATATAGCAGGAGTTGATATACCCAACAATAAAAGGGTAGTAATAGGATTGACCTATATTTACGGTATTGGCAGAACTACAGCTAAAAACATTGTCATAAAAGCCGATATCGAAGAAAATCGAAGAGTAAAAGATCTTACTGTTGAACAAGAAAAATTAATAAGAGATATAATTCAAAATGATTATATCGTGGAAGGTTCTTTACGCAGTCAAGTTACTATGAATATAAAAAGACTTATGGAAATTGGCAGTTATCGAGGATCAAGGCATAAACGTAGTTTACCCGCTAGAGGACAAAGAACTCACACTAATGCCAGGACAAGAAAAGGCCCTCGACCAGGATCTTTAACTGGTAAGAAGAAAAAATAACAAATAATAATATCTATAAATAGGAGGTTTAGTGGCAAAAAAGGTTACTAAAAAGGTTAAAAAGAAACGTGTCAGACTGGCTTTTAATGAAGGAGTTGCCTTCATACATTCCAGTTTTAATAATACTATCGTTTCTGTAGCTGATGCCTCAGGCAATATAATAGCTTGGTCAAGCGGCGGGAAAATCGGTTATAAAGGTAGTAAGAAAAGCACACCATTTGCAGCTCAATTAGCTGCCGATCAGGTAGCTAAAACTGTTCTTGATATGGGAATCAATAGAGTTAAAGTAATGGTAAAAGGACCCGGTGGCGGTAGAGAATCTGCGATTAGGTCATTAAACGCAGCCGGTTTAAATATTGTGTTGATCAAAGATGAAACACCTATTCCCCATAACGGATGCAGACCACCAAAACAGAGAAGAATATAAGGGAGACACAAAATGGCACGTTATATTGGACCTGAATGCAAATTATGTCGCCGTGAAGGGAGCAAATTATACCTAAAAGGCTTAAGATGTAATACTGAAAAGTGTGGATTTGAAAGGCGAAAATATGCTCCTGGTGATCACGGAAGAGGATTTAGAAAAAAAGTTAGCGACTATGGAATACACTTACGTGAAAAGCAGAAAGCTCGAAGAATTTACGGTATTCTTGAAAAACAGTTTCGTAACTATTTCCGGCTAGCAGACAAAAAACAAGGTGTAACTGGTGAAATTTTACTACAGCTTTTAGAAAGCCGTTTGGACAATGTTGTTTATCGTCTTGGGTTTGCTAATTCTAGAGCTCAAGCTAGACAGATAATTAACCATGGACATGTTATCGTTAACGGCAAAAAAGTAGACATACCTTCATTTATTGTCAAACCGGAACAAGAAATATCTATCACTGATAAAAGTCGTCGTATAGCTCCTATCCAAGAAGCATTGGAGGCAGCAGGTGACACAACTCCTTACGAATGGTTAGAGGTTGATCGTGAAAACTTCCGGGGTAAATTTTTGGCTATCCCAAGTCTTGAACAAATACCGCAAGATATTGATGAGCGGTTAATCGTGGAGTATTATTCCAAATAAACAGTGAATTGTAAGCAGTCGCCAGTTATCAAAGGTTAAAATTCAGCGATGTTGGTTACTGTTTCAAAGGAGGTTTATTAATGAACTATCTGTTACCTATCCAATTTCCCATTGACATTAAAGTTGTTGAAGATACCTACAGCTCTTCTTTTGGTAGATTTGAAATTGGACCTTTAGAACCCGGATATGCTGTCACCTTAGGCAGTTCCTTACGTCGTGTGTTGCTTTCTTCACTACAAGGAGCAGCTATCAGATTTGTCAAAATTGAAGGATTACATCACGAATTATGTCCAATTCCTGACAGTGATAGTGATTACATAGATCTAATCCTGCGTTTGAAACAATTAGTTTTCCAAGTTGATACGGTTAAAGAAACTTCTCTATCATTACAGGTTAAAGGTCCCGGTACCATTACCGCTAAGGATATTGAAACACCTGCTGGAGTAAGGATTATAAATAACGACCAGTATTTATTCGAATTGGTAAGTGATGTCGATTTTCGAATGGACTTATGGCTCGGAGTTGGTAGAGGATATGTTTCTTCTGACGATCAGGATACTAATGAAAAGCCCGTTGGAGTCATTCCTATCGATTCTATATACTCCCCAGTCACCAAGGTTAATTTTTTCAGTTCTAAACAAAGAGTTGGAGAAAAAATTGACTACGATAAGTTACTCCTCGATATTCATACTGATGGAAGTATTGAACCGAAAGAAGCCCTTTATGTTTCTGCTAAGTATTTAAAAGATCTTTATCAAAAATTTGTATGCTTCGATGAAGAACCTTCATATCTTAAAGCTACAAAATTAGATCCAAAATTGGAAGAGATGGATAAAATCCTTAATCTTCCTGTTAATGAAATGGAATTATCGGTTCGTTCTGCTAATTGTCTTGAAGAAGCAAGCATTCAAACTATTGGTGACTTAGTCGAAAAAACAGAAGTTGAAATGCTCAAATACAAAAATTTCGGGAAAAAATCACTGGAAGAGATAAAGCAATTATTAGCAAAATTTGATCTATCTTTAGATATGAATATGAATAGTGTGAAATCGGAAATAGAAAAAGCTAAGAAAAAAATGATATAAATTATTAAGCAAGAGTTTAATGATTGATAAGCAAGGAGATAAATAAACATGAGACATAGAGTAGATGGTAGGACCCTTGGGAAAACTACTGATCATCGTGGAGCAATGCTGAGAAATATTGTCAAATCATTGGTAACTCATGAAAGAATTATTACGACGCATGCAAAAGCAGTAGAAGCAAGAAAAATAGCCGACAGAATCATAACTTACGGTAAAAAAGGTACTTTACATTCCCAAAGGCTTATATATAATGTTTTACGTGACCGTGGACTGGTTAAAAAAGTTATGGATGAAATAATCCCTAACTTTGATACTCGGAATGGTGGTTATACCAGAGTTATTAAGAAGGGTTTCAGACGAGGAGACCATTCTCCTGTTTCCATCCTTGAATGGGTATACTTCTCGATTGAAAATACCGAATCTGATCAAACAGAAGATAAATAGCTATTAATACTATAACTTAGGCACTTTCCCCTGAGATTGTTAACAACATTTTATTTATTGGTCACTTAATATTATTGTTGACTTTTAATGATCCATGGGGAATGTTTGCTTTTATTTATTGTAATAATGGGTAGATCCATTCAAATTTAAGAGGATGTAAAATGCTAACTTCGACTGTTAATAAATGGTTTATCTGCATATTTTTAGTGTTGATCATGATGTCTGTTTGTTGGGCTCAAGCCGAAGCACCACAATCAGGTTTGGGTACATCATCCGCATATATTTATTCCGGAACAACTGGGAGAGATGACCAACTGAAGATTTATACCTATATTTGGGGTCAGGTAAGAAGCCCTGGGTTATATCTTGTCCCCGATAATACAGATCTACTAACTTTGGTTTCCTTAGCAGGTGGGCCAAATCAAAACGCTAAACTAACAAAAATTCGTGTAGTACGTTCTACTCCTACTGGTGAAAAAGTCATATGGGTTGATTTGAAAGAATATCTTGAAACAGCTAATAAAGAACTCATTCCTATAATGCAACCTGGTGATACTATTATTGTTGCAGGTTCAACGTTTTATGCTTTTGAAAGGGTAACAAACTTCTTATCCCAGGTAGTTATAGTTCTAAGTGTATATAATACCATACTAAATATAACAAAATGATCAATGATCGGAGAAGGTTTTTCAATTCTTGCATTATATTCCAGATAATATAACCTGCTTCACAAGGACACATTCATATGAACAATCAGGACTCATTTTCTAAAGCAAATCTAAATATTAACAGTTCTAACGGTCACAATAATATTAACATACAACCGGAGCAAGATATAAACATCTTAGATTATGTTCGTATTTTTTTGAAATACAAGTTAGTAATAATTGTATCTTTAGTAGTTGTACTTTTTATTACCTACTATCATACTAAAAACACAACTCGTATTTTTCAGGGTAATGCTCGTATTCTTTTTGAATCGAGTAGACCGCAAGATATGTTCCTCCCCGGTTATGCTACAACGGATTCAAAAATAAACAACACTATTGAACTAATAAAGAGTCGTCCGGTAAGAGAAATAGCTTTAAATTTGATAAAAAATGATCCTAACTATAACAATTTGCCTCTCTCAGAATCAGAAAATCCTGTCGGTTATTTGGGCAATATTCAGACTGAAAGAAGAAGAGATACTGATATCCTTACAGTCAGCTTCGAATCACCTAAGCCTCTGGAGGCTTCTTTAGTTCCAAATTATATAGTAGAGGCATTAATTGAGCAAATTACTCAACATGAAAGAGTTGAATTAAGTAACATTGTTAATTTTTTAGAAGAACAAGTAGAAATTGTTGCAAATAGACTTCGTATTTCCGAAGAAGATTTGAGGAATTACAAGATAGACCGAGGTATACATCTACTATCAGAAGAAACAAAATCTTTAATTAATAGAGCATCTGATGTTGAAGCTGCTTATGAGGAAGCTGTCAATCAAAAAGTTGTACTTGAACAGCAAATTGATTACCTGCAAAATGAGTTAAATAGACAGGATTCTCGCCTTCATGATATCAATTCAATAATCTCTTCTTCTTATATGCAAGAAATTCGTTCTGGGGTTGTCGCTCTCCAAACTCGTCTCACAAACCTTTTAACACGTCATGAATATCCCCTTGATCATCCTGAAATTGTTCAATTAAATAGGCAATTAGATAGTGCAAAGAATAATCTAAATAATGAAATCCAAAGCTTACTTGAAGTCCGTGCAGGGCCTATTGATCCGATGCAGTATCGGGGTAATATTACTGAAAAAATTGCTACTACACTTATCGAATTAAATATTGCTGATTCACGAGCTAATGCTTTAGCTTCAAGTATTGAAGATTATTCTGTTCAATTGTCTGTCTTACCTGACAGAGAGCTGGAGTTAGCAAGATTAGAACGCAATTATCGCCTTAACGAGAAAATTCACACAATGCTTGTAGAAAAATTCGAAGATGCAAAAATATCTATGCAAGCCAAGATTGCTAACGTCCGAATACTTGAAGAAGCAAGAAAACCATCATCCCCCATTAAACCTAATGTTAGAATGAATTATTTAGTAGGCTTAGTAATAGCATTAGGTATTGGTATTGCTACTTCTTTAATTCTTAACTCTTTAGACACAAAAATCCATACTCTGGAAGATATGGAAAAAATCGTTAATGTACCTATTATCGGAACAATTCCTAAGATTTATATATCCGAATCCGAACAAGTACATTTAGCAGAACAATTGAAAAAATCTTCCGGACAAGATAGAGCTGATCTTATGCAAACTCAAGCTTTTATTGAAGCCCGATTGATATCACACTATCAACCTAAATCACCTGTATCAGAGTCTTATAGAACGCTAAGGACTAATATTATCGCTCGACGAAAAAAGCAAGGACCCTTAACTATTGGCGTCACCAGTTCAGCACCTCAAGAAGGAAAGTCAACAACAGTCGCTAACTTAGGTATTATATTTGCACATACTTCAGCAAAAGTAGTTATTGTTGACCTTGATTTGAGAAGACCTCAACAATCGGTATTTTTTAATCTGAAAAAAGAAAATGGAGTCTCAGATTATTTATTAGATCCCGAAGTTAGAATTGACGATATTATAAAGCAATCAAATATCCCTAGCCTTGATATCATCACTAGTGGTTATATACCGCCAAATCCATCAGAAATCATCTCTTCCGATAAAATGGATCAATTAATTGACAAACTTAAAGAAAGATATGATTATATTTTCATTGACAGCCCTCCGGTTATTGCAGTTACAGATCCACTAATATTAGCAAAAAAAGCTGATATGATGCTACTGGTCGTTGCCATAGATAAAACCCAAAAAGATATCGTAAAACGATCCCAAGAAATTGTTGAAAATATTGGCTCCTCTTTTGATGGTGCAATAGCGAATGGCATAGTTGCCCATAAATACTACAGTGGATATAGTTATTATTATTATTATTTCAGTAACTATTATTACTATCAAGATGGTAAAGGAAAAAACAATGTCCGAAAAAGTCTTTTGGGAAAATTCCAACGCAAAAATTAATCTCTTCTTAGAAGTTCTATATTCCAGAAGAGATGGTTATCATCAAATAAAAACAATTTTAAATGAGATTGATTTACATGATGAAATCAGTTTCTCTAAATCAAAAAGGATTGAGGTAAAACTATTCATCTCTGAAACCATGAATTCATCGGTTTTCCCCCAAATAGATATGAAAGATAATATCACTTATAAAGCAGCTCAACTAATGCAAAGAAAATATTCCGTCTCTGATGGTGTTAACATATCAATAAAAAAGAATATCCCTGTAGGCGCCGGTTTGGGTGGAGGAAGCAGCAATGCAGCACTAACGATAAAGACACTGTCGTCATTATGGAACCTAAGCCTAACTCCCAATCAAATGAAAGAAATAGCTTCTGAAATTGGTAGCGATGTCCCTTTTTTTCTTGAAGGCAAAACGGCATTAGGAGAAGGCAGAGGAGAAAAAATTATACCACTTGAGAGTATCATTTTTGATAGAATACTTTTAGTTAAACCCGATTTTGGGATTAGTACTTCTACAGCATATAACCTCATAGATAATTACGGTGATAATAAAAATTGGCAGAAAATACTAACCGCTACAAGTAACATAAACATTTCTACAACATCTTCAACAAATGCCAAAGGCAAACAAAGCGATGAGTTGTTGAAGCTTTTTTTTAACAGATTTGAAAAGCCTATTCGCACTAAATTCACGCAAATAGATCAAATTATTCATTACTTATCAGTTAATGGAGCAATAAAAACTATGTTATCTGGCAGTGGTTCGACTGTATTTGCGATATATGATAACGAAGATATAAGAGAACAACATTATAACTACTTTCGGAACTTAGGTTTGTGGACTATTAAGACAAAATCCGTATCGTGATTAGTATTCATGTTACAATTATAAGGAGAAATAATTATGAACATAACTGATGTAAAAGTGGTGAAAAGAGACTCTAAACAAATAAGAGGTTTTGCCTCCATAGTTATTGATGATTCACTGATTGTAAAAAACATTAAGATAATTGAAGGTAGAGATGGCTTATTCATAGCAATGCCCAGCTATAAACTAAGTTCCGGTGAGTTTAAAGATATAGTTCATCCACTTAATATTGAAACTAGAAATAAAATACAAAACATGATTTTGGAAAAGTATAATAATATTGACCATAAAGAGGAATAGATATGTCATTAATACAGGTCATGTATTGTAAAGCCTTATAACACGATGAAGAAACAAAAAAGGATAAGAAGATGTATTCAAGATTAAAGATTTTCTCCGGAACAGCCAATAAAGAGCTGGCTAAAGAAGTTACCTCCTATGCTGGGGTACCTCTTAGTGATGCTGAAGTATTCAAGTTTTCTAATGATGATACTTTCGTTAAAATCAATGAGAATGTTCGTGGCAACGATACCTTCATCATCCAGGCTACACCTGCACCTGTCAATGATAATTTGATGGAATTACTTATTATGATAGATGCCCTGAAAAGAGCATCAGCACGTAGAATTAACTGTGTTATCCCTTATTATGGCTATGCCCGATCAGATAAAAAAGATCAACCAAGGGTACCGATAACAGCTAAATTGGTTGCCGATTTGATAACCGTGGCCGGTGCCGATCGAGTTATTACTATGGATTTACATGCAGATCAGATTCAAGGGTTTTTCAATATCCCAGTTGACCATCTCTTCTCCATACCAATATTTACAAGATATTTTAAAGCTAACTTAAATGTTGACAATTTAGTCATAGTTTCTCCTGATTCCGGAGGAGCTAACAGAGCAAGATCTTTAGCTAAAAGACTTAACTGTAGTCTGGCAATTGGAGACAAAAGAAGAACAGGAAATGATGATCAATCTGAAATAATGAACGTTATTGGAGTAGTTAAAGACAAAGATACACTTTTATTCGATGATATTATTGATACCGGTGGCAGTCTAACTAAAATGGCTATAACTTTACAAGAGCATGGTGCAAAAAGTATCTATGCAGCTTGTGTTCATGGTGTTTTATCTGATAATGCTATTCAAAATATTGAAAACTCTCCTATCCAAAAGCTCTTTGTCACTAATTCTATATCATTAACTGAAGATAAAAAGAAATGTTCTAAAATTGTACAATTATCAATAGCGGAATTATTAGCTATTGCCATAAAAAAAATACACCTTGAAGAATCCATTAGTATTCTTTTCCGTTGATGTTAACAATGTATATATTAACTAATATGAAAATAAACACCTAATTTACAGGAGGTATAATGAATATTGATCTTAAAGCAGAACGAAGAGAAATCGGGAAAAATTCCGATCTTCTTAAAATGAGAAATGACGGGTTTATCCCCGGAATTATATATAGTGTAGGTAAAGATTCGATACCAATAAAAATCGAAAATAGTGTTTTTGTAAAAAAACAAAGAAAAGCTTACGGAGGATTAGTACTTTTTAATTTACATGTCGCAGATAGGAAATATCGATCTGTTGTAAAAGAGAAGCAGATCCACCCAGTTACCAGAAATGTATTACACCTTGATTTTCAAGAATTAGATGAAAATAAAAAAATGACAGTATCTATTCCATTCAAATTCATCGGAACACCGATCGGTGTGAAGAATGGCGGTACTTTCGATGTCATTTTACGTAATGTTGAGATATCCTGCTTACCCAAAGACTTACTTGAAGATATTGAAATAGATGTAGCTAATTTAGATATCGGTGATAGTATTCACATGGGTGATCTCGATTTAAAAACTGTTGAGACACATCTTTCTCCTGATATTACTATTGCTGTTGTACATCATCCTCAATCTCTGACAGAAGCTGAGGAAGGAACTGAAGAAGAAGAGGAAGAAGAAGCTAAAGAAACTGAGTCGGATAATTAATTAGTACGAGAATTATTAGACGGAATATATAAATATTAAATGTGAAATACTAGCTATGAAATTTGTTATCGGACTAGGCAACCCCGGCAGGAAATACGTCTATACTAGACACAACGTAGGATTTCGAGTATTGGATAATCTTGCAAAATTGAATAATCATCGATTCAAGAAAGACAAGTTTTACGAATACTCGGTGTATGATAATAGAGTTGTTTTGTTAAAACCTCTGACGTACATGAATCGTAGCGGGGAAGCAGTTTTAAAAGGTTTAGAACAACGTAAGATTGATTTGGAATCGATAACCATAGACAACTTGTTGGTAGTTTATGATGATTTATATATTCCTCTAGGTGATGTAAGAATCAGAAAAAAAGGCGCTGACGGCGGTCATAACGGAATTGCTTCAGTGATTCAGGCTTTATCATCTCAGTCATTCCCCAGATTAAAAATTGGAATCGGTCCTGAAGTCGGTATCGAAGATAACCAAATAAATACAAACTTATTCTTGCGAGAAAATACTTATAGTAATTATGTACTGTCCAATTTTTCAACTCAAGAAGAAAAAATTTTAGACAATGTTATTGAATTTTCTACGCTCTTAATTAATAGCTTCATCAATTATGATTATGAAACTATGATTAATTACTATAGCAAAAATAAATAAAAAAAACCATCCTCCCAGTATTTGCTAACCATTTATATATGTCAATGTTAGATAAGTACTGGGCTAAGGCCAAAGGAGATCATTATGAATTATTATGAAAGTATGGTAGTCTTTAACCCAGATTTATCAGAAACAGAACTTAAAGAAGAAAATCAGAAATTTGCAGATTTAATTGCTAAACTGAATGGAGAAATAGTAAAAACTGATTATTTCGGAAAACGGACTTTAGCTTATCTTATCAAAAAGAAACGCGAAGGACATTACTTAGTTAATTATTTTAAGATACCCCCGAAAGAACTCGGGAAACTTGAGAATTTTTATCATTTAGCTGATAATATACTACGTTACAATATTTTACGTAAACACTCACTTGATAGCTAATAGTACAAGAACCCACTCTTTATAACTCATCGAAGGAGAATATAATGGCTCAAGATCTTAGATTCCCACGAATCAATTCGGTTATGTTAAGCGGACACCTTACAAGAGAAGTAGAATTGCGTTATACGCCCAAAGGTAATCCTATTGCACGTCTGGGCTTAGCATTTAATCGTTCGTACAAAAATGCAGAAGGTAACTGGGTTGATGAAGCTCACTTTATCGACATTAAAACTTTTGGAAGATTAGCTGAGGAATGTTCCCAAAGATTACACAAAGGAAGCCCGATTATTGTTGAAGGTTTTATTAATACTTTCACCTATACGAATAAGGAAAACCAGCAAAGAAAAATTATCGAAGTTTCAGCTAATAAAATTCATTATCTCGAAAAAAAATATGATTCCCAATCAGAGGATAATGAAGCTGAGAGTCCTGACAATCATCATGATAGCCGAGAAACCAGCAATATCACAGATGATGACGTTCCATTCTAACAATTATCGATTAACCAGATAATAACAAAAAATAAAGGAGTCTTATTTACATGAATTTCAGACAAACTCGGAAAAAAACATTTAGAAATAAAGTGTGTGCGTTTTGTAAAAACAAAAACCTACAGCTTGACTATAAAAATACAGATTTATTGAGAAAATTTTTAGCAGAAAGTGGCAAGATTGAACCGAGAAGGCAAACCGGTACTTGTTGCAAACATCAAAGATTATTAACAACCGAAATAAAGAAAGCTAGAAATATTGCTTTATTACCTTTTGTCGGTTAAAGATCATCTTCGATTGATTTCAATATTAGTTGCAGTTTTGGGGGAATAGATAACTTTGTTGTTATTCTTAGTTGTTTCATCATTATTAGTAACACTTTTATCACCTGTTATTGGTTATATTTATTTAGTCTCTGTTGGTGGTAAATACATGTACGATGATACAAACAAAATTATCTCAGTTCCAATCCTTTTAATTGCCGGAACATTAACTTTATGGTCTCTGGGAATGATTACCATCTTGGAGGTCAGTGATATTTCTGTAGGAGTAGTATTGGCGCTGATAATTTTTATTAGTACCCTGCGCAAGAATAATAATTATGTTGCTGCATTCTTTTCTGCAGGATTATTACAAGTTTTATACGCAGTAATTCGTTCGTTGTTGTTCGGTTCGGTATATAAAGATAGAATTGATACCTTCTTAACCGGATATAACGCCTTTGTTGATCACAACGTCGCGAATTTAGGTAATTCAGTAGAAGCACCATCAGAACTAATAGATACAATAATTAGATTAATGGTAGAATACCAAGCAGCAATATGGAGTATCACCATGCTCCTGGGTATGTATTTGGCAATGGTTTTTTTAGCTAAAAGAATGAGTATTGAATGGAAACATCATCTTATACGTTTCCCTTATTGGTTTTCTTATGTCTTGATTATTGTTCTTTGCTTAGCAATTATACCGGATACTAGGACTATTGGAATTAACGGATTACTTATGATAATGGTGTTTTTTTTAATTCAAGGTTTATCAATAACGGACTTTATTGCTCGAAATCATTTTAAAAAAAGTCGTTTTATTATGATTGCAACGATTATATTGATAATAGTTAACTTCTTCTTTGCGATTTTTATTGCAACTATTGGCATGTTAGACTATTGGCTTGACATCAGAAAGCTAAACAATTAACTACTATATATGACAGTTATTTTTCTTCAACAAAATAATGTTGATATTTAACGTAAAATATATACAAATTTGAGGAGGATTTGTGAAATTAATACTTTTAGAAAATATTGAGAAGCTTGGGATTACCGGAGATGTTGTAAATGTTGCTCCAGGTTACGGTAGAAACTACTTACTTCCCAAAAAATATGCAATAATGGCTACACCAAAAAGTTTAAAAAGAGTAGAAAACATTAAGCAAGTTGCCAGAGATAAATCTCTTAGAGAGCAAAGTGCTTTAAAAGCTACTGCACTTCAATTGTCGGGCACCGAACTTACTTATGTAAAAAAATCCGATGATAATGGCCACTTATATGGTTCCGTTTCCGACAATGATATAGTGAAATCTTTAAATGAAAAAGGCTTTGCAATCCATAAAAATATGCTGAAAGGTGAAAAGCATATAAAAAATGTTGGTGAATACGATTTAACCATTTCATTTGATACGAATATAAATGCAGATATTAAAGTTAATGTTCAGGCTGAATAAATTGGCCAGAGAGTTTTATTATATTACATAGTAATTTTACGATAACTATGTTTCTTTGCCACTCTCGATGGAAATAACTAAAGGGAGTTAAATATATGAATAAAAAGTTATTAGAAAAAATTAGCCGATATGTCGGATTATTTATCATACTACTTGCATTCGCATCATTAGGTTTTTTGACGGAAAACCCACAGATAATGGTACCTGCTTATTTTGCTTTTTTCCTATTGGTTTTTAGCGGAGTTTTTTATTATCAAATGAAAAAACCTAGAAAGAAAGAGATAGTCAGAACTAAGCCGGTGATAGTAGATAAAATCTTCGGTGTATTATTATTTGTCGTTGCTATATTTATGCCTTCTTTGATATTTAGAGGTGTTGGTTTTACATTTATCATTCATTTTATACTTGTTTTACTAACAATAATATTAATAGGTCTCACCATATTGGCAGTGACTTTCATTAACAAGAAAAAAATGCCCGAAATTCTTTTAGGATACATCATACTGGTTATTATTTGTTCAGTACCAGCATTTGCAATGATGCAACATGATCCTAGTTATTTCGCTTTAGGGTCAGCCTATTATACTGCGCTATTGGTGACCGTATTGGCATGGTTTGGAGTGACTACCATTTTAAGGAGTTTCAACAAATAATCAAATAGAATAATGGCAATTAAAACTAGTCGTATCGCAATGCAAAATTTACTGATCAATACTTTAGGTGAAAAGTATCGAATTTTCATAACTTTGAGTTTACATTGGCGAAATACGGTCGGGAATTATCTGGCAAAATATTCTCAAGTAGTAAAGATAGAAAAAAATATACTTTTTATTGGAGTAAAGAATAACGTGATTTTGCAAGAACTTGTCTTAATTAAGGATGATTTAAAAGTTAAAATCAACCGGACCCTGTCATTAAATATACAAGAAATTGTGTTTTTTATTAGTGATTATAGAAGTCGCAAAAACCCTTATGAATAAATCATTATACTTACAATGAGATTAACAAATAATCAGGATAAGAAAATATGAAGATTTCACCTTCCATACTTGCTGCAGATTTTTTAAAATTAGAAGTAGAAGTTAATCGTCTAAAAAAAGCAGGCGCAGACTTGCTTCATTTTGATATCATGGATGGTCATTATGTTCCAAACCTTACTTTTGGTATCCCTATAATAAAGAAAATAAGAGAAATATGCTCTTTGCCATTTGATATTCATTTAATGGTAACTAATCCGGATAATTATATCCAAGAACTTGCATCCTTGGACGTAGATTATATATCTTGGCATCCGGAAACTGTATATCACAATCATAGGTTGATTGAGAAAATCAAATCTTATGGTATTAAAGCGGGCTGGGCTCTTAATCCTGCGACACCGGTAAATATTACCGACTCTGTTTACATTGATTTAGATTTTGTGCTATTGATGAGTGTGAATCCAGGTTTTAGTGGCCAATCTTTTCTTCCCATTGTTTATGATAAAATAGCAAAAATCATTGATTTAAACAGGCAACGTCAAATACCTTTAGAAATACAGGTTGACGGGGGAGTCAATGCCGATAATGCACCCTTATTAGCTCAAGCTGGTGCAGATATACTTGTAGCAGGTTCCTTCATTTTAAATAATCCTGATTATTACAAAGCTGTTACTGCTTTACGCCCAATATATAGAGGTTAATATATATGCTGAATGACTTAACTGTCCGTATGGAAGCAATCGTGAAAAAACTTCGCGGTGAAGGCAAGCTATCGGAAGAAAATATTAAAGAATCTTTAAGAGAGATTAGAAGAGCTTTATTAGAAGCTGACGTAAATTTCAAAATAGTCAAGTCATTTATCAATAACGTTCAAAATAAGGCTATTGGCTCTGAGGTTCTAAAAAGCCTAACTCCAGGTCAACAGCTGGTAAAAGTTGTTCATAATGAATTGATCTCTCTAATGGGTGACAAACTACTTTCTTTAAATCTACCACATAATAGAATTAACAAAATTATGCTAGTCGGTTTGCAAGGATCAGGGAAAACAACTTTCTGTGCGAAACTTGCTAATTTTTACCGGAAAAAAGGGAATAAACCGGTTTTAACAGCTTGCGATGTTCATAGGCCTGCTGCTGTTGACCAGCTAAAAACTTTAGGTAAACAATTAGATTTACCGGTTATTCATCATCCGAGCAATAAGGTATCAAAAATTGCCACTGAAAGTATCCAATATGCTGAGAAAAATCTTAATGATTTGATTATTTTTGATACAGCCGGCAGAATGCATATCGATCAAGAGATGATGCAAGAAGTTTTACTTTTGAAAGAACAAGTAAAACCTGATTATATTCTGTTTGTTGCAGATGCAATGTCCGGACAAGATGCAGTCAATGTCGCTCATGAATTTAATATCCAACTTGAATTTGACGGAGTTGTTTTAACGAAATTAGATGGAGATGCCCGTGGCGGTGCCGCTCTCTCTATTAAAGCTGTGACAAACAAACCGGTCATTTTTGCAGGTATAGGTGAAAAAATCAACGACATTGAAGAATTTCACCCTGATAGGATGGCTTCAAGAATACTGGGTATGGGTGACATACTTTCTCTTATTGAGAAGGCAGAAGCAAGTGTTGATGAAGAACAAGCATTAAAAATTTCTAAACGACTTAAAAAAAATCTTTTTACCCTTAACGATTTTTATGATCAATTGCAACAATTAAAAAAAATGGGGCCTTTAGATCAGATTATCAAAATGATGCCAGGCATGGAGAGTAAAATGTTAAAGAATGTTGATATATCCGGTAATGAAACTAATGAAATTGAAGCTATAATAAGTTCAATGACTTATAACGAAAAAGAAAAACCTGAGATCATCAACGGTTCCAGAAGAAAACGTATTGCAAGTGGCAGCGGAACAAGTATCCAGTCAGTAAATAAAGTATTAAAACAATATGACCACATGAAGTCGATGATAAAGAAGATGAATAAAGGAATGAAACCTGGCAAAATGAAATTCATGGGGAAATAATACTTGACTTTATCCGCATGCCAAAATATATAATTCACAACTGTAATTTTATAGTTATTAAAATAAATTATTAATTATAAGGAGATATAATGGTTAGTTTGAGATTGAAAAGAATGGGTTGTAAGAACAATCCATTCTATAGAGTTGTCGCAGTCGATTCAAGGCTGAAAAGAGACGGCAAATACATAGAATCTTTAGGATATTATGATCCTAAGACAGAACCTTTTACGATAAAAATCGACACTGACAAGGCAGTTAAATGGATAAGTTACGGTGCTAAACCAAGTCAAACAGTGCGATCACTTTTTAAGAAAGCTGGAGTTTTATCCTTAGTTCACGAAATGAAATACGGTAAAACTAAAAACACGGAAAACTCAGTATAAAATTAGTTATAAGGAGACAAACAAATGAAGGATCTTATAGAATTCATGGCAAAAGCGTTAGTTGATGACCCCAGTAGTGTAGAAATTAAGGAAATAGCAGGAGAAAAAGGGAATGTCTATGAATTAAAGGTTGCACAAGAGGATATCGGAAAAGTTATCGGGAAAAGAGGAAAAACCGTAGCTGCTATGAGAACTATTCTGAAAGCTGCATCAACAAAATTAGGTAAAAAGGCTGACTTGGAAATAATTGAATAGTGTTTGAAGATGAGTTAATTAAGGTTGGTAAACAGAGTAAAATAATTCTTGATAATCAAACTATAAACAATACGATCGAACTAAATCAAATATCAGGTGGTAAGCTATATTTCAAGCCTCTATCTCGATTTGATTCTTTAGTGTTATCTAATAATGATTTGTTTTTAATTATTGATAATAAAAAAGTTCGTTATATATTGCCTGAAATATTAGAATTAACTAATTCACATATAGTGCTAAAATTAGGTGATTTCTCGATTATTAAAGAGCTATTAAAAGCACAATCTGTTTACTTAGCTCTCGATAAAAATACTTGTTTTGACTCTATTTCACCAAAAAATCCATTAATTGGGATGAAGGTATATTTCAGAAACAATTTCATGGCAACCGTGATTGATGTTTTCAATAATATGGCTCATGATGTAATAGTAGTTAAGACTCAAACAGGTAAAGAAGTTTTATTACCGGATATTGAACAGTATGTAATTGAAAAAGATTTCGATAACAATAGAATTATGTTTGACAATATCCAAGATTTTCTCGATTTATAATATACTGACGAGAGAGATAATGATTATTGATGTTCTAACTTTAAGCCCGGAAGTATTCGAAAGTTTTATGAAAAATGGAATAGTCTCAAGGGCAATAGATAAGGATATACTTAGAATACGATTGCATAATATTAGAGATTACGCACGTAATAAACATAATCAGGTAGACGATTATGCTTTTGGGGGTGGACCGGGAATGGTTATGAAGCCTGAACCACTCTACAACTCTATTTCGGAAGTACTCAAGTTAGGAAATCCATGTCCAATAGTTTATTTTACTCCGCAAGGCAGGGTTTTGAATCAGAATATCGTCAAACGTTATAATCAAAAAGAACGACTCATCTTACTCTGTGGTCAGTATAAAGAAATTGATCAACGAATTAGAGATATGCTCATTACTGACGAAATATCAGTTGGAGATTACGTACTATCTGGTGGTGAATTACCGGCAATGACATTTATTGATGCCGTCACAAGACTTATTGATGGTGTTTTAGGTGATATACAATCTGCACAAACAGATTCTCATCACCAAATTCTTCTCGGCGCTCCTCAATATACCAGACCAGCTGTTTTTATGAAAAATAAAGTCCCTGAAGTTTTAATTTCCGGTAATCATAAAGAAATCGAAAAGTGGAGACATCAACAATCACTCAACATTACTAAAGAAAGACGACCGGATTTATATTATGCCAAATAATTATTATGTCGGATTAGTTCATCATCCAGTCTATAATAAGAATAGGCAAATCGTGACCACATCAGTAACAAATATGGATATACACGACATTAGTAGAATTTGTTGTACCTTTGGTATAACAAAATTTTTAATTATCAACCCTTTAAGTTGTCAGGAAAAATTAGTCTCAAAAATTACTGATTTTTGGCAAGGAAAAGGGAGATTATATCAACAGGATAGAGCTGAAGCACTCGAAAAAGTTGCTTTTGTAAGATCTTGTGAAGAAGCTATAGATTTTATAACAATTAAGGAACGTACTTGTCCAATAGTTATAACAACAACGGCAAAACAACAAGAAAATCAATGTAATTATGATTTTCTCGCTACTAATAACATAGACAATAAACCTAAACTAGTTCTTTTCGGAACAGGATACGGTTTAACAGATAAGATTCATCAAGAAGCAGATTATGTTTTGAAACCAATTAAACATCATACTGCATATAATCACTTATCAGTTCGTAGTGCCGTTGCGATAGTCATGGATAGGTTACTTCCTAAAACATAAATAAAGGAGGAAGTATGGACTTACTGCAAGTCGCAACTAAAGACCAAATAAGAACCGACCTACCTGAATTCAGAGTAGGAGACACTGTTAAAGTTCACTATAAAATAAAAGAAGGAAGCAAAGAACGTATCCAGATTTTCCAAGGTATCGTTATTCAAAAAAGAGGTAGCGGTATCTCTAAATCTTTTACAGTACGCAAAATTAGTAATGGTATAGGAGTCGAAAGAATTTTCCCTCTTAGCTCACCCCTCATAAATAAATTAGAGGTGGTTAGATATGGTCACGTAAGAAGAGCTAAACTTTTCTACCTCAGAAAAGCTAAAGGCAAAAGTGCCCGAGTCAAAGAGAAAAAACGCTTCTAATTATCATTATAATGATATTTAACATGCAATACATTGTAATAAGTAGAATTCAATGATAAACTGATTTTTCAATAAGTATTAATCAAAAGGGTATGATATCATACCCTTTTTTAATACTATAATTGGTAAGTGTAGTGATTGTTATTTAAGATTCTTGGCAAAATAGTTTCTGTATTGATAATTAATTACATTATATCCCTTAACTTAACTTCCATCTCAAACGGTATCCGATAAGGTTTGTTTGATTTAGCAAAGACTCCTTCTACTTTAGCCATATTCATCAAACCACCTTCTGCGGTATATATCTCTTGATGCCATAACGAACGTACTCTAGATAATGATTCTATTCTACTTTTAACTGTTATGTTAGTACCAAATCTAATACCTCTAAGATAATCGATTGTTATTCTTTTTACATAGATATGAATTCCTAACTCAAATAAATAGTGCAAAGATAATCCTATATCACCTAACATATTAGCTCTTGCTGCTTCATAAATATTTTGGTAATAAGCATTATTTAAATGACCATATATATCACACTCATAACCATAGATCTTAGTCTCATATTCAAATATCATTCTACCTCGCAAATAACACTGTTAATTATTTAATAATACCCATAATGGCATTTTACATGGGAAAATACTACACCAAAATAATTCTTGTATACTAATAGTTATCTGTCAACTATTTTAACACATATTATCGGAATAAAACACTCATCTAAGCTTAAACTTATGTAGATCATTCCTTATAATCTTACTGAGATTTCATCTCATACCATTAGGATACCATTAGGGAGAGTAGGAGTCGAATAGTATCCGACTCCTACTCTCCCTAATGGTAAGCTATTGGTAACAGTAGTGTCTCAAATGTTGGTGTAAATTCCACCTCATTATTACCGGCTTTTAGATAAAGACCAGCTTAGCCCTTTATGG
>PWOA01000040.1 GCA_003564155.1 Candidatus Cloacimonadota bacterium | reverse complement strand
CCATAAAGGGCTAAGCTGGTCTTTATCTAAAAGCCGGTAATAATGAGGTGGAATTTACACCAACATTTGAGACACTACTGTTACCAATAGCTTACCATTAGGGAGAGTAGGAGTCGGATACCATTCGACTCCTACTCTCCCTAATGGTAAGCTAGTAGTTTAAGTAATTCTAGAAGAGATAAAAATTATGAAAAACATCTCTGTATTCTAGTTATTGTGTATTTGAATTTATAAGTATCCAGTTAAAACTATTAAGTATGGGAACATTTATGAAATAGCCAGATCTCAAAAACCTTTAATCAGGAAAACGTAGTAAAAATGACCCTAAAGCCTTCCAGACTAGGTTATCCAGTGAAGTACGGAGCAATATTTAACCGGAGCTGGTCCGGATACATTTCCAGAGTAAGTTTACCGGGCTATAGTTCATGTGTTGTCATTTGATCCACAATTTCCGGTAACATTCTCCTAGTGCATTGACACCACTAATCTTAGTCTACTAGCTTACGCAGCGACCGACTCTATGGATAATCGTATACCTTAACTACTTTATCAATGATTTACGTTCAGTGTTAACATATCATAAAACAATGGAGTTAAGTTGATCTGTATCTATTTAAATAATAATTGACACTAACACGATTGAATAGATATTGAACATAATGTTAAATAGTAGTAAATATGGGAGGTATCGTGAAAGGTACAAAGGAAAAATTAATTTACGAAAAGACGAATTTTTGGAAAGCTTCTTCCGAAAAGGAAAAAAAAGAGGCTTTTGATTTTGCCGAAGGTTACAAGAGTTTTCTTAGTAATTGTAAGACAGTTAGAGAAACTATTAACTATACTCGAGAAGTTCTTAATAACAATAATTTTGTAGAAATGAGCAAATCAGCTAATGATAAACGAGTATTTACAGTTTATCATAATAAAAGTATGTTAGCCGCTGTAATAGGTAATAAACCTATCATGGAGGGAGTTAACGTAGTAGCACCTCATATAGATACACCACGTGTAGATCTTAAACAGAATCCGCTTTATGAAGATTCTATAACCAGTTTAGGTATGATGAGAACCCATTATTATGGCGGTATCAAGAAATATCAATGGATGTCAACACCTTTAGCATTGCATGGTGTTGTTATCAAAAGAGATGGCGAGTTAGTTAATATAACGATAGGTGAGGAAGAGGATGATCCAGTTTTTATTATGCCCGATTTATTACCTCACCTAGGAGCTGACCAGCTTAAAAAAAATGTTAAAGATGCTATTGATGCATCACAAATGAATGTAATATTTACTTCAATACCTCATCTTGATAATGGTGTTAAAGAAGCTGTAAAATATCAAGCTTTGGTGTTATTACATGAACGTTATGGTATTACAGAATCGGATCTTTTAAGTGCAGAGTTAGAGTTAGTTCCAGCTGGAAAAGCCAGGGATACAGGTTTAGATAGAAGTATGATAGCAGGTTATGGTCACGATGACAGAGTCTGTGCCTATACCTCACTTAAAGCTCTTTTAGCTGCAAAATCCGGTAAGCATTCCAGAACATCAGTAGTTTTCTTTTCCGACAAAGAAGAGGTTGGTAGTGAAGGAAATACCGGTGCAAGATCATCCCAGTTTGTAGATTTTATTTGTGAGTTATTAAAGACAAACGGAGAACAATATGACAGTTATGCTGTTAGGAAGACTTTAATGAATAGTCAGATATTATCGGCTGATGTCAATGCAGCAATAAATCCAAATTTTCCATCGGTGCACGAGAAAGATAATGCTGTTATTATGGGACAAGGTGTTAGTATAACAAAATTTACAGGTGTTAGAGGTAAAGGTGGATCAAATGATGCACATTCAGAGTTTATTGCCAAACTTATTCGTCTTTTTGACAAAGAGCAAGTTAATTGGCAATTAGGAGCTTTAGGTAAGGTTGATCAAGGCGGAGGAGGAACAATTGCAAAGTTTTTAGCAGTTCATGGAGCTGATGTAATTGATTGTGGTACAGGTGTATTAGGTATGCATGCACCATACGAGATAATATCAAAAGCTGATCTTTATTCAACTTATAAAGCTTATAGTGTTTTTTATCTTAAAGACAAATGACGAAACATCTTGTTGGATTTCTTGGTCTTTTACTAATATTGGGACAGCTAACCGGTCTTGATGTCTCTACATCAAGCATAGAAGATTATTATACGGATAATCAAATCCCTATACAGGTAGTTGAGAAATTCTATGGCCAATACAGTTTAGATGTTCCCATTATATTGAATATCAATACAGGTAAATATACAACTGCTATAACCGATTTGTTTAAACAAAGATTATTTGAAGATAATTATCGGTTGTATGAAAATCCGACGGATGAATATTTAATGATTTCTATATCACATTACGTAATCACTCAAATCGTAGAGCACAAGAAAATATTTTCAAGAACGATAAAGAAGGAAACTATCAATAGATTTAATTACCAAGTAACAAAATATCCTGAAGGGCAGATAAAAGACTATCGAACTCTTAGTCTTAAATCTTTGCCGGAACAATATTCAGGTGGGATGAAGTGGTATGATCCGGTTTTAATTACCGCCATTGTAGGTGGCTTGGTTTATTTGTTATATTTTGTTGATTAATACGTTGGACATTTTAGCATGAATTGTTTAATTATAACTTCTCATAACATTATTGTTTGTTATAGACGAGATATTCCGATCTTTACACTAAAGTATGGAGGAATTAGTGGGTAGACATCCGGTTAAAAATACAGAATTATATTATAAGTTAAATAGAATAGCATCGCTTCTATTGATTGCATTAATAATATTTATAACAGCTTGCAGCGGCGCAAAAGCAAGAAGAACTATGTCAGTTCAGGAAAAGATGGAACGAGCAAATACTAATTATGATGCAGGTCGTTATAATAGGGCTGCCGATTATTACTTAGAAGTAGTTTTTGAAAGAAGTTCAAGACATACTCCACAAGCTCAATTTAGGCTGGCGGAATCATATTTTAATATGAGTCGTTATGATGAAGCAGTTTTTGAGTACCGGGAATTAATCAGACTTTTCCCTGAGCACAATAAAATTCATTTGGCTTATTATAGAATAGGAGAGTCATATTTTAATCTATCACTGAATCCTCATTATTGTCAAAAAGAGACAACCGCAGCCATTGATGCTTTTGAGTCATATTTGGATAGATATCCTTTTGCTGACAAAAGATCACAAGCGATTGAATATGTTCAAAAAGCTCAGTTCAAATTGTTGGAGAAGAAGTATAATAATGGTTATATCTATTATCGCTTGTACGATTATAGTGCAGCTATTATGTATTTCAATGAAATCATTGAGTTGGGCAACAGGAACGAAATTGACAAAAAATCCAGATACTATTCAGCATTGATTTATATTGAACGTAAGAATCAAAATAACGCTCTGCGTATGTTACATTCATTGAATGACCACTATCCTCAAACAACGGAAACAAACCGTATACAAAGGCTGATTAGCAGAACCTTTGAGTGATATTAAGAAGGGTATTGTGTAAAGATAAAGAATTGCTTTGCACAGTATCCTTACATTAATATAACTCAAAAAATATTCTAAAAGACAGAATTGTAGTTTTAAGTTATGAATATCGGTGTATTAGGAGGAACATTTGATCCTATCCATTATGGACATTTGGCAGTAGCTGTTGAATCAGCAAAACAGGTTCCACTTGATCGGGTATATTTTGCCCCTTCATCTAACCCTCCACATAAGCTGCCTGATCAAATCACTGCTTTTTTTCACCGGATGATAATGGTAGAATTAGCTGTTGATAATTATCCCCATTTTTATCCATCAAAACTTGATTATACTAGTAATAAAAAAAGTTTTACTAAGCATTTGATTAAAAAAAATCAACAACAGTTCCCAAATGATAACGTGTTTTTGATTATTGGTGCTGACAATATAACTCAGTTGACAACCTGGTATGATTATCGATGGTTGTTAGAGAATGTAAATATTGTTGCAGTCAATCGTAAGACGAATACAGACTTAACAAAAGTTGATTATCTTGAACGGATAAGAATCATAAACATTGAACCAGTTGAGATATCTTCAAGTCTTATACGTGAACGAGTGTTTACCGGTAATGATATAAGTGACTTAGTACCATTGGAAGTATCTGAGTATATTAAAACTCACGGGTTATATCAATCATCACCTGATTAATATAACAACTTAAGCTAAGTAACGATTATCATTTTATACACAGCTTATTGTACTTGATATAAGAATCAACAATATCCTCGTAATAAGCAGGTTGAATTCCAATTTTACTACATACGGCTCCGGCAGCATGATTAGCTATTTCTGCAGCTTGATTAATATTCACTCCACAAGATAAACTTAAAGAAACAGTGCTAATAACAGTATCTCCCGCACCTGAAACATCAAAAATTTGTTGAGCAAAAGTGGGGGTGTCATGTCGTTTTTTACTTTTTTGATATATAGTGAGTCCTTTTTCACCTCTGGTTACAATTAAAACAGCAGCCTGTAGTTTAGTTAAAATATTCTCAGCAGCTTGGTCCATGCAGTAATCGTTTTCGATAGGATAACCTGTATTTTTTTGTAATTCAGCTAGATTTGGTTTGAAGATAGTACAGTTTTTGTACTCGAAAAAATTCTTGAACTTTGGATCTACAGCAACTATTATTCCCTTTTTATTAGCCTCTTCTATGATGAATCTGATTACCTGTGGAGTGAGAACTCCTTTATTATAATCTTGCAATACTATTACATCTATATTATCACTCAAATCATGAAAAATATTTACTAATTCACTAACTTTATCATCTTCAATATCAGACTTTGATTCATGATCTATACGAATAACTTGTTGACTGTGAGCTATAATCCTACTTTTTAAAGTTGTTGGTCTTTTGCTGTCTTTTAACAAATAATCACTTTGAATTTGCTTGTCTTTCATTAAATGACAGATTCGAGAATAATTTGAGTCATTACCGGTTACTCCTATTAAAAATGGTTCAGCTCCTAAAGCTTTAATATTGAGTGCTACATTAGCTGCACCACCTAGACGGTATTCTTCCTTAGATACCTCAACGACTGGAACAGGTGCTTCAGGTGATATACGTTCTACGCTACCCCACAGATAATGATCAACCATAACATCCCCAACAACTAACACCTTTTTCTTTCGAAAGCTTTTTAAGATAGTTTTAAGTTGGTCTAAATTCATAAGAAATTCTCCTTGATGAGATAAAAAGCGATCATCATTTCATTAAATTGGGTAATCACCGGTAAAGCAAGCAGAACAATAATTATCAGGTTTAGAAACGATATTTTTGAGCAAATTAACCGGCAAGTATTTTAGAGTATCAGCGCCAATATATTCTCTAATACCTTCGAGCGATTTTCTGTTGGCAATCAATTCTTCCTTAGTAGGAGTATCTATACCGTAGAAACATGAATATTTGACCGGTGGAGAACCAATTCTTAAATGAACTTCTTTGGCGCCTGCCCGTAGGATGAGGTCAATAATTTTTTTTATCGTAGTTCCCCTGACTAGGGAATCGTCAACTAATATAATTTTTTTCCCTTCAAAAAAGTTTGGTAAAGCATTGTATTTATGTTGAACACCTTCGTCCCGAATAGTTTGTTCGGGTTTGATAAATGTTCTTCCTACGTAGTGATTTCGAATTAGACCCATTTCAAATGGAATTTGTTTTTTCCTGGTGTAACCAATAGCCATGAAATTTGCAGAATCAGGGACAGGAATTACCATATCTGCATCAAAATCGTCTAAATCAGCTAATAAACTTCCGATACATTCTCTGACCATATAGATATTTTCTTTGAAATTGTAGCTATCCGGTCTAGAAAAATATATATGTTCGAAAATACAATGACATAGATTTATCTTGTTTCGATCATCTACACCTAAGATTTTTTCAGTGCCATTATTTGTTACGATAATAATTTCTCCGGCATTAACTTCGTCAAAATCGTAGATTCCTAAGATGTTTAGAGCACAGCTTTCTGAAGCTGCTATATAAACATTATCATCTGTCTTACCCCAAACCATCGGTCGTATAGCTTGAGGATCTCTAAACATATAAAGAGCATCTCTGGTTGCTAAAACGGTAGAATAAGCTCCTTTGATATTTTCCATTAATAGCTTTATAGCTTCAACTATAGATTTGCCTTTTTTATCAACCTGATAAACAATATATTTGATTAGCAGTTCGCCGTCATTATCACTGGCAAAGTACACACCTTGGTCTTCCAGTTCACTTCTAATTTGAGAATAATTTACAATGTCTCCATTGCTTGCGAGAGCAAACGAAGGTCCTGCTAATGTTTCTACGACATGAGGTTGCGAATTGTAGTGAGTTGCTGATCCTCTCGTCGGATAGCGAACATGGCCTACGGCTATTCTCCCTTTGAGTTGAGATAATACTTCCGGTGTAAATACTTGCTTTACCAGACCCATCTCTTTTTTTAATTTAAACACACCACCGTCACTAACAGCCATTCCGCAGCTCTCCTGGCCTCTATGTTGTTCTGCAAATAAGCCAAGCATGGCGTAATCTTGCGAATTATATTTATTTTGACATCCCGTATCTGCGTCAAATACTCCAATTATTCCACACAAAATTCTACTCCTTCGTTTAATCTTAGTTATCCAAAATGTTTTTTACTCCAATCATTAAACTTAACAAGATTTATATTTACTAATTAAGTCGATATGCTGGTTTTGATAATTACATCTCATTTGTGTCCATAGTCTTCTTAAAGCTGATTTTATTTTCCGTATTATTTAGAATTCGTTTTATGTTATCTTTATGTTTGTAAACTATGAAAGCTGCAACTATGAAGGTTATTAATAAGTATTCAATATTTTCGAAGTTATTATTTATAGTAATGATAACTTTACTTATTAGAAGTACTGATGCACCCGTAATTGATCCTAAAGACACATATTTTGTGAAGATAGTTATTACAAAAAAAGCTATTAAAGCGATAACTGATGCTAAAGGACTAAGTGCAATAAATACACCTGCAGAAGTAGCTACACCTTTACCACCTTTAAATTTGAGAAAAACGGTGAAGATATGTCCGAAAATTACAGCTATGCCGGATGCTAAGATCATTAATCTGAATTCAGGGAATACTATTTGGGCAACAAAAATAACAATGAAACCTTTAAACATATCAAATAACAAGGCAATAACTCCGATTTTCCAACCCAGCACACGTAAGGCATTTGTCGCTCCTACATTGCCACTGCCATATTTTCTGATGTCAATTTTTTTTATTATTTTTCCTAGAACAAAGCTTGTCGGAATACTTCCTATCAAATAGAACAATAGTAACAAGACTAACGTAAATAGAAAAGCATGTCCGTTTATGAAATTCATTGCCTAAAACTACCATTTCCTTTTTCACTCATTAAAGCAAATAACAACAATTATTTTAACTACTCATTAACATATTAAACGAATATTATTTGATGTAAGAAACACTGAACGGATTTATTTCATTGTGCAGAGTCTTTTTCACCCCGACTACGAAACAGTGTTTTTATAGCAGTACCTTCGAAAGAGAATTCACTTCTCAATTGATTATAGAGATATTTTTTATAGCTTTCATTAATTAAATTAGCGTTATTACAGAAGAAAATAAATACAGGAGGATTTGTACGTTGTTGAGTGCAGTAATAGATTTTAGCGTGTTTCCCTGAAGCATGAGAGGGTGGGAATTTAGACAATATTTTTTGTAAAAACATATTGAGTTCAGAGGTCGGAATTCTTCTGTTGTTTTCCTTATGAATTTCCAATGTTTTGTCTAGTATTTTTCTCACTCTAAAATTCGTTAAGGCTGACATGAATATTACCGGTGCAAACTTAACAAAAGAAAGCTCATCGTTAATATTGTTAATATACTCGCCCACGGTACTATTATCCTTTTCAATTAAATCCCATTTGTTGACGACAATTATAATATTCTTATTTGTCCGTTGAATATATGAAGCAATCTTTTGATCTTGGTCGCTAATTTTTTCATCAGCAGCTAGTAAGAGGACAACTATATCACAACGGTTAATGCTTTCTATTGTTCGCATTACACTAAAGAGTTCAACTCCGTAATTAACACTTTTCTTTCTCCGTAAACCGGCTGTATCGATAAATCTCAATTTTGTGCCGTAATATGTAATAACTGAGTCACATGAATCTCTTGTGGTGCCCGGGATACTGTCAACTATAGCTGTATTCTCGCCGACAAGCCTGTTCAATAAAGAAGATTTTCCTACATTAGGTTTACCAACTATTGCGATTTTGATCTCTTCTGGGGCTTCTGTTTCATCTTTTTGAATATTTAATTCATTTACTATTATGTCTAAAAGATCTCCGATATTTCTTCCATGGGAAGCTGAAATTGCAACCGGTTCACCAAATCCTAAGTGCATAAATTCGTAGGCTGAAACCTCTTCTTCCTTAATATCTGTTTTGTTAGCAACTAGGATAACCTTGCTATGATAAGGTAATAGCATTTTCCCGACAATGCTGTCTATGTCACTAATACCTACTTGATTATCAACTAAATAAAGTATTAAATCAGCTTCGCAAATTGCTATTTCAGCTTGGATTTTTACTGCTTTTGATATACTATCTGTCGGCCGGGGTATTATTCCCCCGGTATCTACAAGGAGAAACTCTTTCCCGTTCCATTCCACATCTTCATATTTTCGATCCCTAGTTATTCCTTCTACAGAATCAATAATGGCGCTTCGCTTACGAACCAAACGATTAAATAATGTTGATTTACCGACATTTGGTCTACCAACTATTGCTACTACCTTTTTTTTCACATTCCTTCCATCATATGTATTTATTCCCAAAATCGCTTAATGGTATAACTTGTCAATAAAATACAAAGTAACTTGTGTGCTTTGATATCGCTGGGTATTTCTATTAGAACGTATAGTATAAGGTAAACATAATAAGTAATTTGCTCTGTATACTCTTTCTTTTGAGTACAAGATAACGAACATTAACTGTCTTAGATTCAGATAATAATCAAATCCATCAAATAGTTTCATAGTATGCTTAAAAATATTAACTTGCCAAATTATGTATTGATAGAAAAATTAAGTCAAGATTATGGGATATTGATTAATAATGATATTAAAGGCAGGAAGTATGCAAACAAACTCAGTAAATAACCTTAAGAAGGCAAATATTTTGTTAATTGAAGATGATGAAATAATGTTAGAATGTATCCAAGAATTTTTAAAAATCAAAGGGTACGGAGTATATGCGGCAGATAGCGGAGAAAAAGCATTAGCATTAATTGGCAATACCCAAGAAACTATCGATTTGATTATTTCCGATGTAAACTTGCCCGATATTAGTGGAGACGATTTATTTCGTAAGATTAGAAAAGACTATCCTAACCAAAAATTTATCCTAGTGAGTGGCTATATTAGTGACGATATAAGCAAATTAACAGATAATAATTGCAAATTACTCGATAAGCCCTATCGGATAGAAAAATTAGAAGCGTTAGTAGAATCAATGACCGGTTAAAAAACCGTATTTCTTAAAATTTATAAACCATAGACTTTTCGCAATCTTAAACAAGAGCTGACCCTCTTTATTTTTCTAAATACGCGGTGTAATCAGTGAAACTTTTGCTATTGATTATCTTTGTCCTGTCTTTTTCAGCTATTAAAGCTATTGGGTTATTAATCCCTGCTTCAGCAGTTCATAATGCATCTTCCGGTTTGATTTTTATTTCCGAAACTCCTTCCGGAACACATTATAATCCTGCTTATTCTTATCCCGGCATAGAAATTGGTTTTAGTTATCTATATAATATAAGAGAACTACCATTTTCTATGTTTCATTATGCATTACAAAAAAATAACTTTGGTTTTTATACAGGAGGCAAACATCTCAATAATCCTTTATATCGAGAGACTAACGTAGTATTGGGGAGTAATTATCAATATAGGGATATTTCTGTAGGTGCCTTATTACGTTTGTTAAACAATAAAGTTGTTAACTACCATAACGAGCATAGAATGTTAGCCGATATTGGATTAATTTGGAGACAAAATAAACTTATGACCGGTTTTGCACTTAAAAATATTTTTAAAACCAAAATGGATCATGATCTGTTACCTGTAGTTCTTGTTTTTGAATTTAATTACAAATTCAACGAATATTGTTCAGTATCAATAGGAACAGAAAAAGAAGTTGATTATGAGTTTACTCATAAAATTGCATCAGTATATAATCTTTATCAAAATTTTTCACTTTTAGCCAGCTATCAACATGAACCCCAAGGGATTGGAGCGGGGTTTATAGTTGCAGTTAATCGGCTGAGTGTTAGCTATGGGCTTTTAACACATCAATATTTGTCTCCATCACATTACATCACTGTTGGATATAAGATTCCTTCATGACATTTTTGTTTTGGATTAGTATTCATTAAATCGAGTTTTCTCTACGGAGTATACTTTGAATATTGTTAAGATTAATATTTGGGAAAAAGCTTTATTAGTCTTAGTATTGTTCACGATTATTGTTTATTTACTCTCAGATGAAACCTTTGATATATATTTGTTAGATGAAGAAAGTCAACTCACCGATATTGATTATTATGACAGAGTTTATCCTTTACCAATAAACAAAGCTTCTTATGAAGAACTATTACTAATCACAGATCTTACCGATACACAGATACAAGCAATAATTGAGTTTCGTCAAGAGAATTCTATTAACAGTAAGCAAGATCTATATGAAATCGGGTTTGATAAAAGTATTGTTCAAAAAATAATAAATTATATATCATTTAGTGAAGAAAAGTCTCTGGTTTTTCGACAGAGATTACGATATTATCAGCTTACAGATGAGAAAAGTACATCTAATCGATTATTTCAGTCTACAGAATTATCAAATAAAAGCATAAGAATTGGCTATATATCAACAAGTGATACTTTACATACATTTTTAACAGCTAATAATTCATATTATCTCCATTTTACTTCTATGGGGTTTCTTAACCAATTAAATATTGGAAAATATAGATTATCTTTGGGTCAAGGGATTGCGTATGCGCCTTATTTTGGACTATCTAAGACTTCTGCAGTTATTACACATCCGATAAAAAACTATAACCCATTACGGGCTCATACAAGTCCATACAACAATTGGTCATTGGGAGGTGTGGCAGCTGTAATGAAAATGGGTAATACATTTTTTATTCCATTCTATTCTTCAACTAGAATTCATGCTCGGATAGAAGATGATAAGATTAGAACAATATATCCTTATGGAGAGCCCGGTTACGAACACAGAAAAACAGTAACAGAGGAAATACTTGGTCTAGCACTTCAATACTCCATTAATAATAATAACTACGGTTTTTATTTTTCAGGCAACAGCTTTGACCGAGAATTTTTATTAGCTGAAAGAAATAATAAGTACAGAACGGTCGGAGTATTCTTCAGACAATCATTCGAAAATCTTTCTCTTTTTGGAGAGTATACAGATATAGACAAGAAGAATGGATTTATTTTCGGAATTAGGTGGGGGAGAAGCCCTTTCAGGCAACTTTTACTGTATCGTAAATATGATTCAAATCTTCCAGTTTGGCACGGCAACCCTTTTTCATCAGCTAATACTTTTGATAATGAAACCGGTATATACTATGGACTGGAAATTAAACCATTTAAGAGAATGACAATTAATTCGTATTTTGATATATGGAAGTTTCCCGACACAAGTTATTTTGAAAAAATGCCGGTTACTCGATCCGAACAGTTCATACAAATTCATTATAATCTACCATTCGATAGACTTAGATTAAGGATGAGACGCAAAGATTATGATAAATATCGGGTTGTTGATGATGAGGGTAAAATTCGCAGAGAGATAAGTTTTGTTTGTGGTTTTGATTGGACACATAACATTGAAGACAAGATCACTCTAAGGTCAGGTATTGAGTTCATTGAAAGATATATTCCTGAGACCAAAACTTATAATAAGGGGCTGCTATTATATGAAAATGTGAGATGGAGATTGAACAAATTTGTTATTAGTGGTCAGATTAATGCTTTTAATTCCGGAATTCCTCATTATAACTACGAATATACCTTGCAAGGGATGTGGGAAAGCAAACCATTTTCTGGAGACGATATATATACCTGGTTGATGGTAAAAATGTTTCTTACCTCAAATATTACTGTTGAGATCAAGTCCGCCTGGTTTTATTCCAAAAAATATTACAATACCATATCTCAGGTTAGTTATCAATATTGACAGTTTTGACTGTAATGAAAATATTTGTTCGGTCATTACGAAGTCGTTTAATAAGCTATTGTTACAAAATTCTCAACAAAGGTAATGTATTTTTACCTTTCTACTTGACATTTAGACTACAAATGACGATACTATACTATGGAGTATTAAACAAGTATTCAAGGAGCAATGTATCAATCGATGGAAGATCTGAAGTGGATTAAGTTGTTATTAACTGTTTTAACGACGATTATTATTGTATATGTGTTGAAGGAGTTAAAGGCGATTTTTTTGCCTTTGATTTTTGCAATATTTCTCAGTTTCATCTTTGCTCCCCTGAATACATTTTTATATAAGCATAAGATTCCGAAGTTGCTGGTAATTATACTCATGATGGTAATAATCTTCGGACTTTTTGCTCTAGTATGGTTAGTTATATATACTGCGGTTAATTCTTTTGTTATAGAATTTCCCAAGTATCAAGCTCGTTTGATAAATATGATCAACGAGTATTATGCTGTTTTTCAAGACATTTTATTAAGAATGGAAGTCGTTTTTGCCAAAATACCTCAATGGTTTGACAGAACTCAAATTTTATCTCCGGGTAGTTTTTCCATACCGCGGATAGTGACCGGAACAGCTGGAACCTTTGTCGATTTTTCAGTTCGTTTGTTTTTGACTCTTATATTTTTAGCTTTCATTGTAGCCGGTGCTAATAAGTTGGAGAAAAGATTGAGAAAAGTTTTAACAGATAGCGGTAATAAAAGAACTTTCATTGTCTTGGATAATATTCGACAGCAAATGAAGAAGTATTTTTTAAACAAAACCATCATCAGTTTGGGAACTTCCTTAACTTCCATGTTCTTTGTGTTGATATTTAAGGTTGATTTTGTTATCATGACAGGGTTGCTTATTTTCGTACTAAACTTTATACCCAACATTGGTTCGATAGTTGCATCTGCTTTCCCCATTTTAATCTGTTTTTTACAATATGGGTTTGGTTGGAGATTGATTGGTATTTCCTTTTTCATGATTACGACTCAAATGACATTTGGTAATATAATCGAACCTAATTTTATGGGTGATAGGCTTAATTTGTCACCTGTAGTAGTTCTGATTTCTTTGATATTTTGGGGATGGGTATGGGGTGCAATTGGTATGATTATTGCAGTACCCTTAACATCAGCAATTAATATTATTCTTAAAGGATTGGATGAGCAAAATATTATTTCTGCAATAATCAGTGATTCATAATTCATTATTCCTTTCGGTTTTACCCCCAATTAATTTAAAGGCTTAATATGTCCATAAAAGTACAGAGAGTATTTGAGAAAAGTGTTGCCAAAGAATATGGAATAAAAAAAGGTGATACTATAATCAGTATTAATGATCATGAAATTAATGATTTTATTGATCTTCAATATTATACTGCAGAACAATCTTTAGAACTCATTATCATTGGCGACAATAATGTAAAAAAGAAAATTACTATTGCTGACTATTGGCAAGGAAATTTAGGGGTCCAACCCCAACCACATAAGATAAAAAGATGTGTTAATAAATGTATCTTTTGTTTTATAGACCAAATGCCACCTAAATTAAGACAGTCATTGTATATAAAGGATGATGATTATCTATTCTCTTTTGTTTATGGAAACTATATCTCTTTAAACAATCTTTCGATGAAAGAATATGATAGGATATCCGAACAACAAATTAGTCCTTTATATATATCGGTTCATACGACAAATGAGTCACTTAGAGCTAAGATAATGGGGTATAGTAAAGAATTCGATATTTTGGATAAACTTTTGTCATTATCTGACCAAGGAATAAGATTCCATACGCAGATAGTTCTTATCCCAGAAATAAATGACGGTCAAGAACTACTGGCAACTTTAACAGAATTATCAAACCCAGAACTAAACACTCTTTCGATTGGTATAGTACCTGTAGGATTAACAAAGCATAGAGAGAATTTGCCACATTTAAAACAATTCACAAAACAATCCTCAACGGAAGTGTTGGAACTAGTAAATGACTTCAGAGAAAAGAATCATCTTGATAATATATATCTTGCTGATGAGTTTTTTTTATTATCAGATAATCAGATCCCATCTAACGAATATTATAAAGATTTTTGTCAGCTTGAAAACGGTATTGGCATGATCAGAGCCACTATTGATAATTTTACAAGAAATAAATCTTTGTTTGCTAGTATAATTAAAGACTATCCGGCAACCATTATTACAGGTAAGCTTTCTGCAAGATTATTGAAAGATATTGCTTCACAATTAAATGCTATAAATGGGTATGATAATGTTAAAGTAAGATGTATAAAGAATAATTATTTTGGGGAAACTGTTACTGTAGCCGGTCTATTGACCTATAAAGATATTGCCAAACAGGTAAAAAATATGCAAAATAATGATGAGGTTTTGATACTAAATAGTAGTATGTTCAATACACAAGGGTATACCATAGACAACGTACATAAAACGGAATTCAGTAAAAAGTTGAATAGAAAAATCTTGATTGTTGATGAGTTGTGGAACGATTGGTCTTTTACTCATATTCCCGAGTAGATATTTAATTATGCTTATCAGACATATATGCCCTAATGGTAGTATCCAAAATTAAATAACAAAGTTATAAAAATAATTAATTGAATAACAGGAACTAACTTATCACCAAAATTTGCAAATATGACAATATCATGTAATTAGATATTCCGGGTATTGACAAGTAAAGTCCCAACGCCAATTCCGCCCTTGGATTATGTAATTATTTGTGTTTTTACTACGATAACGCTGCAACGAGATGAAAAAGTTCAGTTTTTGAGGAAATAGTTAAACCGGTATCAACTCATTTATTAATATTTCAAACAACAATAACTTACGTGTCGGGATATATGAGTTATTAACTGATTATTAATATAAACTGAGATACCACATGATTACATTGTGCCCATATAATACATATATAACGACGGCAAATATCATAAAAGGACCAAAGGAAAACTGTTTGTTAATATCATAACGGATGGCAAGTATCGTTATCAACGCTGTCACTGAAGATATTAATATTACAAATATTAAGCCTACTAGTCCTATAAAAGCACCTAAACCGGCAATGAGCTTAATGTCTCCACCACCTAAACCCATTTTATTCCGAAATCTCCAATAACTCCATGCTAAAAAGTAAAACAGTAAAAATCCTGTAATAGCTCCGGCTAGTGAATCTTTAACATTAACCCCAGCGGAAGGGTGGAGGGATAGTAAAATTCCTAACGGAATTAAAGGTAAGGATAATGTGTCGGGAATTATTTGATGATACAGATCTATAAAAAAAATTATTATCCCAACGGAAAAAAGGATTATGTATTGGAAGAACATAAATGAAAACCCGAATTTCAGGTATAATAAGATAAATAAAAGTGGAGTGATGAATTCTACCAGTGGGTATTGCCAACTGATTTTAATGTTGCACTCTTTGCATTTACCCATACAAAGTAAATATCCTATAATGGGGATATTTAACCATGGAGGAATTGACTTTTTACAGTGGGGACAATGAGAAGGAGGGAAAACTATTGATTCTTTGTTTGGTATCCTATAAATACAAACATTAAAAAAACTTCCGATGCATGATCCCAATATTGCTAAAAATAATAAATGAAAATATTGCAACTACTACCACCGCCAGTTGGAATCATGAAAAGGACTTATAGATTGACGGTACTCAATAGTTATACGACTATTTTCAGTAGGACGATAGTTGAGAGAAAACTCCGGAATAACATTCGTCGTATTATCATTATTCGATGAAATTGATATATCGTTATCCCATTTGATCGTACCATGATTAACAAAATTTAGATCGACTTGCAGATCTAAATTTGGGGAAAACTGATACATTATATGGTTAGTATATGAAGATTTATAAACACCTCTTCCATCTGAAGAGAATCCGCTCATGAATGACATGGTGTGTTTGGTTTGCATATTATCAACATTAAAGAAGCTTCTATTATCTAAATTAGGATTAAAAAAGGAGTTTGGTCGATAATCCGCTATTAAGGGTAAAGCAGTCATCAACACCAGTATAGCTAATATAGTTATCTTAATTTTCATTTGTCTCTCCTTTAAATATGAACCTAATAACTCACTGGTTTTAGTCAAGTTATTTTTTGTTTATGGCACAGGTATTTTCTACTGCAACTGTAAAACCATTTGCTTGATTGTTTGTTACTTGGTTATAATCTTTTTTTAGTTCCTTTGGGGCATTGGATACTAAATAGCTATAACCACCCCATTGTAGTAGATCTTCATCATTCCAATCATTTCCGACGACTAAAACATCTCTTCGATCTATCCCAATAGTTTTACTAAGAAAGGATGCTGCTCTGCTTTTATTAATCCCTTTTGCAAACATTTCGAGCCATATTGATTTCCCATCTAATGGTGAAGTTGTTTTGATAAAAGATAAATTGTCATTATAGCAGTTCATCAAATTTCTAACTATAGAATAATCTTTAACACTAGAAAGAATACAAATAATCTGGGTACCTGAGATCTCATTGTGAACTGCTTCGTTGAAAGGTTGTGCGAAATCTTTATAGATGTTCATTCTTTCCCTAAAGTCATCATTATAATTATCCCCTAGATAATAATAAAAATGATGATTGTTTGGAATTTCTCGGTGAAGCATAAAGCTAATCTTGTGATGCAACAGAGACCTAACAGTTTCTGAGACTATCCCTCTTCCAAGATTTTTTTTGAAAAGCAATTTTTTAGTTCTCCAGTCTATAATTCCTGCACCTGTTGAAAAGATTAAATAATCTATTGGAAAATCATCGTCCATAACCTTTTGTGCTGAATATAAAGATCGGCCTGTAGCGACGACTCTAACGATATTGAGTTTATTAAGTTCATCTAAAGTGTGCCGGTTTGTCTTACTAAGAGTCCTGTCATTTCTTAGTAAAGTTCCGTCTAAGTCACTAACAACCATTCTTATCATAACTATTCATCTAATATTAAAAAATTGTAGTCTATAGGCTATTTAGATGTTTTTTTCAGTATTTTTGCCCAGGTATCCTTCAATGTAACAATTCTGTTGAACATAGGGCTGTCAGGCTTAGAATCTTGCGGATCGACAAAGAAGTATCCTAATCTTTCAAACTGAAACCTTTGGCAGGGAGTTGATTGTTTTAATGATGGCTCTAATTTACAATTTTGAAGAGTAACTAATGATTCTTTATTTAGTTGTGTTCTAAAATCATTTTGTTCGTCAGCTACCGGGTCGGGAGTTTTAAAGAGATGATCATAAAGACGTACAGTGCCATTATAGCAGTGTTTAGCAGATACCCAATGCAAAGTGGCTTTAACTTTTCTATTATCAGGTGCTGAACCACCCTTTGTCTGATGGTCATAAGTACAAAGTAATTCGATTATTTCTCCTGTACTTTCATCTTTGATTACTTCTTCACATTTTATGAAATATGCATAGCGAAGTCTGACTTCTCTTCCGGGAGCTAAGCGAAAGAATTTTTTGGAGGGTGTTTCCATAAAATCATCTTGTTCTATATATAATTCCCGTGAAAAGGGAATCATTCTGCTTCCGGCATTTTTATCTTCAGGATTGTTTATTGCCGTTAGGTATTCATCTTTATTATCCGGGTAATTAGTAATAGTAATTTTTAAAGGTTTTAACACAGCCATAACTCTTTGTGCTGTAGCATTCAATTCATCTCTGACACAGTGTTCAAGTAAAGCGATATCGACTGTACTGTCACTCTTGGCAATACCGACCTTCTCGACAAATTTTCTTATAGAAGAGGGTGTATATCCTCGGCGTCTTAAACCTGCTATAGTAGGCAATCTTGGATCATCCCATCCATCGACCGCTTTTTCATTAACTAGTAGAGTTAGTTTCCTCTTGCTCATAACGGTATGTGTGAGATTAAGACGGGCAAATTCAATTTGTTGAGGAAGTTGTTTAACAGGTAATTGATCAAGAAACCAATTATATAAAGCTCGGTTATTATCAAATTCAAGGGTACATAAAGAATGAGTAATTCCTTCAATCGAATCAGATAAACAATGAGCATAATCGTACATAGGATATATATTCCATTTATCACCTGTTCGGTAGTGCCTTTTTTTGCGGATACGGTATATTAGAGGATCACGCATTTTCATATTGGGCGACGCCATATCTATTTTTGCTCGTAATGTGTAGCTGGCGTTTGGGAATTCGCCGGCTTTCATTTTTCTAAATAGGATTAGATTTTCTTCACAACTACGATTCCTATAAGGACTTTCTATACCGGCTTGTTTAACAGTGCCACGATATTGTCTGATTTCTTCTTCAGTCAGTTCACAAACATAAGCTTTCCCTAATTGTATTAATGTTTCTGCATATTCATAGAATTTCACAAAATAGTCAGAAGCATAAAACAATCTTTCTTCCCAGTCGAAACCTAACCAGCGGATATCGTCTTGTATAAATTGGGCAAATTCAGCACTTTCAGTTTCGGGGTTTGTGTCATCAAACCTTAGATTACAGAGACCATTGTATTCTTTAGCGAACCCAAAATTTAAGCATATCGATTTAGCATGTCCGATGTGCAAACAACCGTTTGGTTCCGGCGGAAATCTTGTGTGTACTCGACCTTCGTTTTTATTATTTTTCAAATCTTCTTCAATAATATCCTTGATAAAACTAGGAGGTGTCTTATAAGAGTTCATGTTATATTTATTGTCTTTATGCTCCATTTAAACTCCTGATGCAGATCTTAATCTTTTTATTGATTCTTCTTTACCCAAAAGCTCAATTAAAATTGGTATATTCGGGCCATGTTCTTTACCGTAAAGTGCAAGCCTGAGAGGAAAATATAACTTTTTCCCTTTAACTTTAAGCTTATCAGTTGTTTTCTTTATCAAGTTCTTTATCTCTTCATCACTAATATCATCTAAGATAGAAAGTTCGTCAGCCCAGAATTTGGCGATTTTTCGGCTTAGCGGATCTTCAATTATTTCAGAATCGATATTTTTATGATCAAGATAACTGTAAAACATCTCTGTTTCGGGTATAATGTCAGGTAATAAATTAATTCTTTCTTTTGCGAAGTTGATGACTTTATAATATTTCTCTTTATCGTCGATGGTTATGCCGGCTTGCCGGAAATATATCTTCAATCTCTCAGCAAGCTTAACCGTATCAAGAGATCTTATATAGTGGCCGTTCAACCACTTGAGTTTTTCTTGGTCAAACACTGCTCCGGCTTTGTTAATACGTTTTAAAGAGAACTCTTGCTCCAATTCTTTGAGTGAAAAAATCTCTTGATCTTCACTGGAGTGCCATCCTAAAAGGGCAACATAATTTACAAGAGCTTCGGGGAGATAGCCTTTTAATATGAAATCTTCTACAGCTACATCACCTTGTCTTTTGCTAAGTTTACTTTTATCAGGGTTTAATAACAAAGGCAAATGAGCGAAGACCGGTTGTTTAAGATCTAAAGCTTGATAAAGGAAAATATGTTTAGGAGTACTGGTAAGCCATTCTTCGCCTCTAATAATATGAGTTATTCGCATTAAGTGATCATCAACTACATTAGCTAAATGATATGTTGGATATCCATCCGATTTCATTAATACTTGATCTTCTACCATATCCCAGCGAAAACTTATCTTGCCTCTCACCATATCATTAAACTCAACATGACCATCTTGAGGAATCTTGGCACGAATTACATATCGTTTGCCCGACTCGACATTCTCTTCGATTTTGTGGGAAGATAACTTTCGGCATCTGCCATCATACTTGGTGTCTTGCTCATTGGTACGTTGCTGTTCGCGCATTAAATATAAGTCTTCGGTGGTACAAAAACATTTATATGCATACCCATTATTGACTAATTTATCGGCATATCCTTTATATATATCATTCCGTTCTGATTGAAAGTAAGGCCCTTCATCGTATGCTAATCCAACAAATTTGAGTGTATTTAATAGATTATCAACAGCTCCTTCAACATATCTATTTCTATCCGTATCTTCGATTCTAAGTAAAAAAACACCTTTATTCTTTCGGGCAAATAAATAATTGTAAAGAGCAGTTCTCAAGCCTCCGACATGTAGGTAACCGGTTGGGCTTGGTGCAAATCTAACTCTAACATTATCTGTATTCATAATAATTACTCCTAAATATTTATGTAACTTAACCTGTAACAATGAATTTAGAATTTTAAATCCATCAACCATGATTATTTATTATCCGCTACCACTCAGGAAAAAACGTTAACCTGTCAACTTGAAATATAGTTACAACAACCATTGAATACTGAATCTATACTAAATTAACATCTCACACAAAATATGCTAAAATATATTCATACATGATAACTGGTAATATTTAGATTTAGATTAACCTTGACAATCTTAAGGTTATCAAATCATTGATATGCAGGATTAGTCTATATATTCAAAAGGAAAAAATAACGTTCTATCGTTTAGTGTATTAGTGTGAATTTCCTTTGAGGAGATGAAATGAAAAATATTCTGATTATAGTCATATTGGGTTTTTGTTGTCTGGCAATTTCTTGTTCTGAAGTATCTCGAGACCTTAAAAAAGCAGAACAAGGTGATGCTGATGCCCAGTATAGAACTGCTCTTAGATATCATCAAGGAAGCGGTATAGAAAAAGATTTTACCCAGGCTGTCAAATGGTATCGTATGGCTGCTAAACAAGGTCTTCCTGAAGCCCAAGTCGGGCTTGCTTTATGTTATAATCAAGGTGAAGGATTAGAACAGAATGATCAAGAGACATATATTTGGTTATTAGTTGCCGGTTTATTTTTCCCGGATGAGGCAATAATCAAGAGTCATGTTGAAGATCTTGCTCAGCAGACTGAACAGGTACTAACACCAACTCAAATTGAGGAAGCTCGGGAAGAGGCTGAAGTTAGGTTTGATGAAATAGTTGCAAATACTGATTAGATCTACATATTATTCATTATGGTTTGTAGAGAATATAATTATCTAATCGGTAGTTTTAATTGGCTGATTAGCCGTATTGGTTAGCTATAATCATATTCTGTGACTGAGGTTGCACTATGAAACAATGGTACGAAACACTATTCGATAATTACGGCAAAAAATATGATCAGGAAGCATATACTAAAGGAACCACTGGGGAGTGTGATTTTATTGAGCAGGAAATTGGGCCTCAAGAGAAACTGAAAATATTAGACATAGGATGTGGAACCGGCAGGCACTCTATAGAATTATCAAAACGGGGGTATCATGTTACCGGTATTGACCTGTCGGAATCACAGCTTAAAAGAGCGCGTGAGAAAGCAAATGAAAACAGCTTGGATATTGTATTCTTACAAGAAGATGCTCGACAATTAAACTTCAAAAATATCTTTGATGTGGTGATAATGATTTGTGAAGGAGCTTTCCCTTTGATGGAAACAGATCAAATGAACTATAAAATATTGGGAAATGCAGCTAAAGCTCTTAAGAGAGGAGGGAAGTTTATCTTCACAACACTAAATGCTCTTTTCCCGATCTTTAATTCTGTTGATGAGTTTTATAAAAAAACTTATCAGGAGGGGAATGCTTTCATGATTAATCATAGGTTTGATTTGATGACATTCCGTGAGTACGATACGATAATTATTGAGGATGATGATGGCAATAGAAAGAAGTTAAACTGCAACGAAAGATACTATGCCCCTTGTGAGATAAAATGGCTTTTAGAAACACTTCATTTCCAAAATATTGAAATATTTGCTGCGCAATTAGGAAATTTCAGTAGAAATGATCCTTTGACGATAAACGACCATGAGATGCTTGTTATCGCTCACAAAACATCCTAATTTTGAATAGTCGGTATACATTTATTTAGAATATAAAGATGCGTACTATGAACCGAAATAAACATGAAAATACCAATATTCCCTTATCAATGCATAAAAAATATATGCAACAAGCTATTGATGAGGCTTATTTTGGTATGAGAAATAATAAAGGGGGGCCGTTCGGAGCGATTATTGTTTTAGAAGGAGTTGTTATTGGTAAAGGCTTTAATGAGGTAATTGCGACTAAAGATCCCACTGCACATGCTGAGGTTTTAGCAATACGCAGAGCGTGTGGGGAAACAAACCAATTTCACTTACGGAATGCCATCTTATATACCGTGTGTGAGCCCTGTCCTATGTGTATTGGTGCAATATATTGGGCTAATATCAAAAAAATATATTACTGTCTTGATAGCAATGATGCTTCAAAAATTGGTTTTGATGATAAACATATCTACAATGAACTGGCAAAACCAATCAATGATAGAGCAATCAAAATGACGAAAATCTCTTTAGCCCCCGGATTGAATTTGTTTCACGAATGGGCAGTGAAAAAAAATAAGGTACTCTATTGATAAAGGACAAAAAAGATTTACGGCAGCCAAACAAAGTCAATTCTATTTTCATCTGATAGAGTTCTACAATATACTTATTCCATAGATATGAGTTAAAATATAATAAATACCTGATAAGATAAATATAATACCGGTAAATGTTCTAATCCATTTTTCTATTTGGGAAAGACGGTTAAATGCTAATCCAACGTACTTACCCATAAAAGATATTATAATTGCGAATACTATAACCGGTACGGCTGTTCCAATTCCATATAATAATGGTAATAAGACCGGTGAAGAATATTGTGTTGAAAGACTAATTAATCCAATAAAAAAAAGACTTGCCGACACAGGGCAGAAAGATAGAGCAAAAAGTATCCCCATAGGTAAAGACCAGATTATTCCTCTATTGTCGATTTTATTCTGAATTGCCAGATTGCCAAAATTTAGTGAAAATGAAGTTTCCAGCATACCTAACAATAGCATCCCCACAATTACAAGTACAGGTCCTAAAATTATCCCCATATTATTCTGCAAGAATCTGGATATACTTGAAGTTGTTTCTGATCCGGCAACAGAAGTTGCATCAAAAACTATTAAAATTAAAACACCTAATCCAATATAGACAATCATCCTACCTATAGTATAAAGTAGTCCCGATAAAAACACCTGTTTCGTATCGTTAAGCGATCGTCCTAGAAAGGATATTGCCGCAATATTGGTTGCTAAAGGACAAGGGCTAATAGAGGTGACAATTCCTAAAAAAAAGGCACTCCACATGACTAATAAAGGTATCATAGATTTTTATTCCTTTGATATATCACTCAATAATCAAGCAAATCTTTTATTGCATCACTTACATAATCCATAAATACATCATGATGAAAAACTTTTTCCATAACTCTATCCAAACGGTGGTGAGTGAACTCTGATCCATTTTTATAAAGTGATACTATGACAGTGTTGCCTGATATATTATAACGATTTGCCAATTCGTCATTCTGTAGATAATCAACCACTATCCAGTCTAAAAGGTCATTCTCATAGTCTTCAAGGAAATCATTGTTAATCAATTGATCAATATATTGCTCTATTAGATTACACTGCCAGCAACGAAAAGTGGAACGTAGATAGTAAACTACTACCCGGTTGCCAGGAGAGGTTATTACATCGGACGATCCGGACTGTTTTCTGGTAACTTCTTTTCCAATTGCAAATCCTAAGCTGAATATAACGAAAAACAACAGTAGGTTACCTGTAATTTTGTTTATTTTTCCCCGCATAGTTTATTTTTTTTCAATCAAGTAATGCATTAAGTTGATCTTCTATTTGTTTTTGAGTCATAATTCCAACATGACGTTTTGTTTCCATACCACTTTTATCAAAAAAAACAAGTGTCGGGATACTTTGTACTCCGTACCGAGAAGCTAAAAATTGATCTTTGTCTACATGGATATAAACCATGTTAACTTTACCTTTATAAATCTCACTTACCGCCTCTCGAGTAGGTATCATTTGTTGACAAGGCACACAAGTATCCGATCCGAAATTCACAAAAGAAGGCTTACCTGATTCCCGTGCTTTATCTATACTATTGTCTAAAGCTCTATCAGCTTGCTCTTTTGTCCACTCATAAGCTATTTCTACTTCTTTACCTGATACGGTTTGAGAAACAAATATTTCGATAACCTGCTGTTGTTTCTGTTGTATTAGATAGCTTTCTATTTGTGGTTTGGCTTGTTTTAAAGGCATTCCGCCCATAACTTCTTTATTTGCTGTATAGAATTCATTTATTTCTTTTTCTGTAATCACAATATTACCAGTCATCTGACTGAAGAACGTTTCAAAGATTTGCCTATCAGTCATAGATGCTGTATCCATACCGTCTTCAAGAAGCTTTTCTCGAGCTTCTTCTAAAAGTACTATCTCCGTGAATTGCTGTTCTAAAATAAAGAAAAGATTGTCTTTCAACTGATCTTTAACTCTTTGGGAAGCTGCATTTACCTGCTCATCTATTTCCTGAACCGAGATTTCTATATCACCGGAACGAAGTAAAGTTTCCTCCGGCAAGAAAGTTAGTTTAGCATGAGCTAATGGTGAGTCTGATAATAAAGGATATAATTCTACAAGTTTTGTATTACTATCGTAATCTTTTTCCTTGCTGTGAATTTGTTCACAGCCATATAAGGTTATTAACATTATTATAAACAAGGGTATCAAAATTGTAATACAAGAAGAACTCCCTGATTTGAAAATAGACTTGTTCTGCAGATTTCTATTGATAAATAATAACAACTTTTTAGTCATAAACACTTAAACCTCTTAACTTATTTGGAAATATTCATTAGTCTTATTTCTTCAACAGGGGAATAATTTTTTTCGGCACTAATACTTTACCGGTGGAAACTACTTTTTCATCAATGACCAATCCGGGAGTCATCATTACACCATAATCCATGATCTTATTCATATCGGTAACCTTTTCAACTTCGGCAGTTAAACCACTTTCATCTAAGGCTTTGCGAACATTCTCTTCGAGTTTTTTACATTTGGGACAACCCGATCCTAATACTTTAATAACCATTTTATCCTCCAATAATTTGTTTTTTAACCTGTGTGATCAATCATTGATCGATTGACACATCGTTAACTAATCATTCCAAAAAATAAACCGCTTATTGTTGACATTATTACTACTAAACTGATGTATACGGAAGTTTTTTTTACTCCTAAAACACTTACGATAACTAATAAACTGGGCAGAGATAAAGCCGGTCCGGCTAACAGCAGTGCCAACGCAGGGCCGTTACCCATTCCACTGCCCATCAAACCTTGTAAAATGGGAACTTCTGTCAAGGTAGCAAAGTACATAAATGCTCCTGCTACAGACGCAAAAAGATTAGCCCCTAAAGAATTGCCACCAACTAAAGATTCAATCCAAACGGAAGGTATCCATGCTTCTTCGCCTGGCCGTCCTAATAGTGCTCCGGCTATAACTACTCCTATGAATAGCAGTGGAACAATTAATTTAGCAAAATCCCAAGTACCTCCTAGCCACTGTTGTAAATCTTCGTTTTCTGTGGCTAAAAAGATGCTCAGAAAAGTAATTGCCACTATAAAGTGCAGTGTATGATTGCCTGGGATTATTAGTGTTGAAATAACTACTGCCAAAACTGAAGCGGCAAGTTTCCAAAACTTTAATCCAAAAAACTTCCATAACACAATTCCCAACGATAAACCTAATATTGATGTTAATACCCATTTATTAGCATACATAAACGAGACAAAGCCTATCCCGGTGTTAGGATCAGGTTGTGCCCAATTAACGACAACCAATATCAATACCAGCAATGCAAAATAGATAATGTTCTGCCAAACAGGACGTTCTTTTTCGTCTGTTGCCATCTGTTGAAAGCCTTTGAGCCGTTCTCTGTCTTCATGACGGAAAATAAACTGCATTACCAAACCGATCACTACTCCGAATACTATTGCACCTACGGCTCGTGCAATCCCCATTCTTATGCCTAATACTCTAGCTGTTAAAATTATTGCTAGAATATTTATTGCCGGACCCGAATACAAAAAGGCAACTGCAGGTCCTAAACCGGCACCTCGCTTATATATACCACTGAAAAGCGGTAAAATGGTACAAGAGCAAACTGCAAGAATTGTTCCGCTGACTGATGCCACTAAATAGCTTATCCATTGTTTTGCTTCTCCACCAAGATATTTCATCACTGCCGATTGACTGATAAATACACTCACTGCTCCGGCAATAAAAAGTGCCGGTATGAGGCAAAGTATTGTATGTTCTCTGGCATAATATCGTAACAGATGCAGAGATTCAAAGATACCACCGATAAACCTTTCTACTTCTATCGGCATAAAGTATGCACCTGTAAACACCGCTATCAGTATTAAAAGCTTTTTTAACTCACCGATATTCATTTATGCTCCTTTATAAATCATTTGCTTTATTATAATAATTGTTCGATTTCATTTAATAGAACTGATGTATTTGGTGATTAGGCCAAACAGGTCAAGCTTTTTCTGTAGCCGGGAAGCGATGTCTCGTTTTGTTGGCTATTCTGACTAAGGTAAGCATGATAGGAACTTCTACTAAAACACCGACTATAGTTGCCAGAGCTACTGGAGAAGCAGCACCAAACAAGGCAATGGCTGCAGCTACGGCCAGTTCAAAGAAGTTGGAAGCTCCGATCATACCGGCAGGCGCAGCAACACAGTGACTCATTTTTAATTTCATAGCAGCCACATATGTAATGGTGAATATGAAGAATGTCTGTATCGTTAAGGGTATAGCTATCAGGAAAATATGCAGGGGATTTTTAAGAATAATCTGTCCCTGAAAAGAAAATATAATTACCAAGGTTAACAGCAAGCCACCTATAGTAATGTTGCTAAACTTCGGGAGAAATGTACCGCTAAAGTAATCTAACCCTTTAGACTTAATAACGCTCATACGGGTAATTATACCACCGGCTAGAGGTATAACCACGAACAATACAACCGAAAGAATCAACGTATCCCAAGGAATACTAATACCGCTTACACCCAAAAGTAAAGCTACAATGGGTGTGAATGCAAATAAAAGTATAATATTGTTAGTAGCAACCTGGACTACTGTATAAGCAGGATTACCTTTTGTAAGATGACTCCAGACAAACACCATCGCCGTGCACGGTGCCGCTCCCAATAATATAGCTCCTGCTAGATAATCCCGGGCTAATTCGGCAGGGATTAAAGTTTTGAACACAATGAAGAAGAATAAGTAAGCAATCCCATACATTGAAAAAGGTTTGATAAGCCAATTAACTATCCATGTAAGATAAAGTCCCTGAGGACTTTTCCCGACATTCTTTAAACTTGAAAAATCCACTTTCATCATCATGGGATAGATCATCAGCCAAATAAGAACAGCGATAGGGATTGACACATTAGCATATTCGAACCTGCCTAAAAAGTCGGGAATAAAAGAAAGATACCGACCGATAAGAATACCCGCAACCATACAAGCTGCTACCCAAATAGTCAGGTATTTTTCAAAGAAGCTGATCCCGGTTTCTATTTTCTTTGCTTTCTCCATTATTTTCACCTTTCATCTTTCTTTCTTGAAAAGTTCTCCTCTGACCTAAATTTACCGAACTCAAGATGATGATACCGGTAACTATAGTTTACTGATTCAACTCTAAATGTTTTAACATTTCTAACCGATCTAATCATATTTTGCCACATCGTCATGTTTCTTCTTTATAGTTAGTTTATATTACTAAATTAATTTATTCTCTTACTATTATTATTACAACTGCTGCTTTAAGCTTAACCTCGAAAAGTGTGTCTTTGCCCGAACTTCAACAATTCTATCAAACATTATCAAGCTAACTACAGCAAGGTGAGTCGTCATTAGGTTGAATGACTTCACGGCATTCACATGAAGGGTCTTCACATTCTTTTTCTTCGGTGTTTTTAACCAAATCCAAAGCTTTAGCTAAAACCTTATCAGCAGGAACTGCTTTTACTGATTCTGCAATCTCTATTGCGTGGGTTATTTGATCATTATTTAAACCAGCTTTCTTTGCATTAGGTACATGGTATTCAACGCAAGGTATGCAGTTACTCCCTATAGCTGCACCAAGTGCGACTAATTCTCTTTCTTTAAAAGTTAATCTTTTCATAATTTATATGCTCCGTGTTTATTTGTTATCAAAATCGTTCCACTTAATGGGTTCATCGGAAACAGACTTTGAAGAAATATTACAAATGCATTCATCTTTTGGTTCGGTTATGGCGATGAGAAGTTCATGAAAACTGGAAATCCTTTCGCTATTTAAAGAATAATTCATCCAAGTAGCCTTTTTTTTACCAATAACTAATTTGCTGTTGATTAGTACTTTCATGTGATGAGAAAGCGTAGATTGACTTATCTGTAACCTTTGTAAAAGTTCGCAGGCACACATTTCTCCACATGAAAGCATATCTAATATTTGGACACGTGCCGGGTCACTCAATGCTTTACATATAGTTGTCAGTTTCTTATATTGTTCCATTTTTATCTCCAAGTTTTTGAATACTACAGACAAGATACAGATATATCGATATGTGTCAATATTTATATATATCGATATAATCTCAGGCTTTCCTTTCTTTATTTGGTTTTGAGAAACTTCTTTCTGTAATTACTTACAGTTCCGGGGGATATTTTTTAAAAAAGAGGTCATTTTATTTACCTGATACAAGCTTCTCTGAGGTTAGTAAGATCAAATAATTTGACGTATTGCCATTATAAGGATATTTAATGACTTGACAGTAATATTTATAACTTTAAGTAAGACAAGATAATAGGGATGGAGGCAAATGCTGGGAACGAGGATTTTATTAACATATTGTTAAGTTTAACTTGACAGATTCTGATTGGTGGTATATATTATATTTGTGGTTTGATAAAAACATAGATATTAAGAGTGAACCCTACGGGAATAATTAATATGTTTTGATTTTGTATTTACTAGTATTGACCGTATGTGGTTGTATTTTTAAAGCTTGACTATTGCGAACAATTACATATTCGTAATAAAGGAAAGGATGGGAAATGTGAATTAATTTATTAATAACGGCGCAGGTATTTCGTAAACCTTTTGTTTACGAAACTTGTATTTAAGTCTTATAAATTATAGCAATCAGGAGGTTTATGAAATCAAGAATAATGATAAGTAAGCCAAAAAAAATAGAATAACTTATATATATGAGGATAAGCAGAAAATAACACTTAATTTACCATTGTGGAGGTAATTATGAAAAAAATTAGTGTTTTGACTGTAGCTATGATGTTTATAGCTACCGTCCTAATGGCTCAAGGAACTTTGGTAATATCGCAACAAGTTTTCGATGAAGGCGGATACTGGAATAATGAGGTTGACAATAATCTTGTCCATCCGGACCTTGATGAAGGGGATATTACCTATAAAGCCTATATAGTTTCAAGACCCGATTATATTATTGAGGGCCCTGATCAAAATTCACCATTTCCTACAGGGATGAATTGTACAGGAACAGCATTTTTAATTAGATTTGACCTGGGAACTCTAACAAGTTCCGAAATCGGCTCTCCTGTTGGTTGGTACCCTGATGATGTGTTACGCATTGAAGTATATCAACACGAGACCGGTAAATCAGCTTATAATGAAATTGTTTTAACAGGAGGATCGGGACAAGATTGTATGCGTAATATTGATGCAATCACATTAGAATATCCTTCTGATGATTCGAACGTTAAATTTGACTATGTTAAACACGTTCCGGAGTCAAATGACAGATTTCGAGGTAGTAACGATCTTGATGATGTCAAGATGAATCGAATGGAAATAAACGAAGATGATTTCATCGGAATCAGATCTAAATTTCTCAGTGTTGAAGATGAAACGGAATTACCTTACTTAACTACTCAATTAGAAACAAATTATCCTAATCCATTTAATCCGAATACAACCATTAGCTTCTCAATCGCTAATAATGATAATGTAAGACTTGAAATATTCAATAGTAGAGGTCAAAAGATCACTACATTAGTCGAAGATTATCTGCAAGCTGGACGTTACAATGTTGTTTGGGAAGGCCGTGATGACCAAAATAGAGAGGTCGGAAGCGGTACATATTTTTATCGTATGCAAACAGGAAACATAGTTTCAACCCAGAAGATGATAATGGTTAAATAATTGTACAACTAGTCGGTGTTAAGGTTTATGAATATTCATTTACCTTAACACCTTTTTTTTACTAAACAAATGTAGGTGTATTGTTAGTACAATTGAGAACATAAAAATTCTCGTAGAGATTTAGCTTTCTTTACTACAACTTCTCTTCGTCAATTTCTTGCCACAGTGGTTATCCCGAGACTATTATATATCTCAAAAACCAATAACTAATCAATCGAAATAAACAGCAATTGTTTAAAAGATAATGCTCTGAGAACGGGATAATCAAATACGAACTAATAGAGTATTTTACACTAACCATAGAGTTAGTTAATGTTGCTCTAATGCAAATCAATAATATTCAGAGATTGATATTATTTTTATGTATATCGTGAAACTATTATCAACAATCGAGTTGACAGGATTAAAATCATCAAATTTGTGAGCCGAGTAGTAAAGATGATAAGTTATCAATTGTGTGGTATTAGAGACAGCGATAAAGCTACGACATATATATATGGAGTATCAATCATGATTAAGTACACTACTAATTTAGAAGGAATTAAAAAGAAAGAATTGACCGGTTTTTTTGTCGGCTGGAGGAAGCCTTTGACTATAGAGCAGTTTCACAAGATTTTGCAGAACAGTGAGTATATAGTGGTTGCTTATGAGGCTGACGAAAAGAGGGTGGTAGGTTTTATTAATGCGTTATCAGATGAAGTTAATTTTGCCTTTATCCCGATGTTGGAGGTATTACCGGATTATCAGCATCAAGGGATCGGAACAAAGCTTGTTGAAAAAATGCTGGAAGAGTTGGAGCACATCAACTGCATAGATTTGATGTGTGATACCGATACACAAAGTTTCTATAAAAAGTTTGGTCTGATAAAATCTTCCGGTATGATTTTGAGGAAATAGGTGCTAATTAATTCATTATCTTTGTATCAGGAGCAATTTGCCATGGAAAAAGCAAATCCAGTTTTTTCACAGTCTCTGAGTAGTCCATTTGTTTAACTGCATTATATGGATTTAACCGTTCGGCAAAGTCAATGATCCCATAAATTTGATATCTTGTCGGCATTAAATTAACTTAGGTTATGTTGGGCAACATAACCTAAGTTTAATAATGTCATGATATTATTATACGTATGAGGTGTAATTTCAATAATTATCTGTTTATTTCATCAACATCATTTTCCCTGATTGAGAGTTAATTTCTGTTGATAATTGGTAGAAATAGACTCCTGAAGCAACACCATTTCCTTGTTGATCGGTACCATCCCACATTATTCGATGATCACCAGCTTTCATATGTTCGTTAGTAAGAGTATTAATGCGCTGTCCCTTAATGTTATAGATCGTCAATCTTACATTCTGATCAGTTGTTAGGTTGAAAGCAATTGTAGTTAGAGGGTTAAAAGGGTTAGGATAGTTTGTTACCGTCAGAGTTTTTGGTTGGATTAGATAATTTTCCGTAGAGGTAGTCTCTAGATATTCAAATAAGAATCTTTCATCATTAAGCCAATCATCATGCATAAATTGGGTTATTAGTTCGGCAAATCTATTGTTTTCATCATACTTAAGAAGTTGTCTGCCTAAAGTATACCAAACGTCATCATCAAGCAATTGTATTTCAACTTTTTGTAAGTTATTATGCTGATCGTAAAAATAAGCATCTCTATTTTCAATTATCCATTTTTCATCATCCCACTCATAAAATGTTTCAGTTTCGAACTTTCCAAATGGAGAAATACCGT
>PWOA01000032.1 GCA_003564155.1 Candidatus Cloacimonadota bacterium | reverse complement strand
TCATCGTATACATACGGATAACCATTATGAGGATCTACTGTGAAATCACCTTCACCAATCTGAGCAACTGTTAACTCATAAGTTTTCTGGAAGCGAGCAGTAACTTCAGCATCATTGGTCATAGTAAGGGTAAGAACACCATCTACTACATGCCAGTCGCCTGCTTCTTCGCCTGCTTCTACACCGGCTACTGACCATTCTAAGAATCTCCAGCCTTCCGGAGCTTCGGTCATTACCAACTCAACCTCGGTGCCTACAACAAACAGATTGTCTTGTGTTGGATCGGTAAGAATTTCTATTATTTCATATTCTTCCGTATCTGCATCTTCTGGAATTACACGAGTAGTTACTTCGTATAATGGTAAGAAGACTGCTGTAGCTGTTTTATCTTGATTCATTGTTAATGTCATAACTCTTGAGTTGTCAGTATAAGAAACACCGGTAGCTCTGACAATATTCCAGTGGCTGAAAATCCATCTATCTGCAGCAAATGCTTCAATTTCAATTTCTTCGCCATGTAAATAGATATAAGGTTCTTCATCAACTGCAGGTTGTGTAGTTCCGCTTCCCTCTTCAGCAACTGCCATCATAAGATTACGTTCTCTCTCAAATACTGCAGTGACTTCAGTATCGTCTAGCATAGTTACAGTTATAAACGATCCTTCCGTCTCAATCATCTCATCATCGACATACCAGTGTATTAAAGACCATCCGGATTTAGCTCTTGCAGCTATTTCAACTTCAGTACCATCTTTATAATAAACAACATCGTTGTCATCTATCGGATCAGGGTCAATTGAAGCTATTTCCATTTCTCCGGCTTCCATATCAGGATATACGGTCATGGTCAGCTGATGAAGTTTAATATAATGTGCTGTAACGGTAACATCGTCTGTCATAGTTATCTGAATATTAGTATCATTAACTTCATAATAGACATCGCCGTATACATCCCAGTGACTAAAGAGCCATGCTTCAGTAGCTTCAGCATTCAATTCGGCTATGGCATGTTCCTCGTAAGGGTATGCAACATGCAAATCTAAGATTTCATGGTCGGCATCCAAAATATTACCTGCACCTTCGGGATAAACTGCTATAAACAATTCATAATCGAAAGGTTCACGGAAATACGCAGTTGCCGTAATATCATGGGTTATTGTTATGCTAGTCTCGGCTTCGTATACATCTTCACCATCAATTACCCATTTATAGAAACGATAATCTGCTTCAGGAATAGCTGTTATTGTCTTTTCCGAAAATTCTTGATATGTATGAGTTCCCGGAACAGGATCGGTTGTACCCCAACCTTCAGATCCTTCTGCAACTGCAGTAATCAAATCGAACTCCTCAAGTTCACGGAATACAGCTACAACTTCTTTGTCATCGTCCATCGTAAGTTCAATCGTATAAGGATGGTCTTCGATAGGATCAATCTCTTGTCCGTCAGCATATTCCCAAATAACAAATAACCAATCTTCTGCAGGTGTTGCTTCTAAGGTAACTACATCACCATCTAAATAGTAGTATACTTCACCATTTTGGTTGATAGCGTCGGGAGTAAGTTGTACATCCCCCATTCCTTCAACATTAACTGTTAACTGACGCTCTTCTATGAATACTGCTGTAACCTCAGTGTCGTCATTCATTGTGATATAGACTAAACTCGGATCTTCAGGATCTAAATCACCATCAGCTATCCAATAATCAAATCTCCATCCAGAGTTAAAGTCGGCATTCAAGGTTATATTTGTACCTTCAAAGTAATAATGATGATCACCGTCAATATAGTCGGGAGTATCGGGAGTTACTTCAATTGTTCCGGCTCCTTCGGGCTCAATAATTGTTGTTAATTGATATAGTTTCAAGAAATGAGCTTCTCCGTAGACAATATCTTTATTCTCATCCATTGTAAAGGTAACTTCAGCTAATGTTTGCTTCTCTTCATACACGGATTCATCTTCTCGGGTAACATCAAATACCCATTTGTCAAAACGCCAGAATTCCTCTTCATTAGCTTCAGCAATTAAAGTGACATCAGTACCGTCTATAAAGTAATAATCATTACCGACATAATAAGGAATATCCTCAGGAGAAACGATTTCTATGGTACCGGCTTCTTCAGGATCTATAATTGTTAATTTGCGTAATCGGTCAAACTCTGCAGAAACCACTTTATTGTCATCCATGGTAACATGAAGTGGGTAATCTGTCTCTGTTGCTGCATCGACTAACCACCATGCAAAAACCCATTTAGTAGGTTCATCAACTTCTACTGTAAGTTCAACTACAGTATCTATGTCATATTTCTCTACATAAAGACCATCAACTTCGGTTCCATTGACATATATAGTAGCATAAGCTGGATCATGAACAGTCAGTTCGAACTGTTCGATGAAATAAGCAGTCGCAGTCTTGTCAGTGTCCATAATGATAGTAATAACACCTTCAACATCTTCTACTGGTTCACCATCTACTTCCCACTTGTCAAATCGCCAACCCTGATCAGGAATCGCTGTCAATTCTACTTCTTCACCTACATTATATCTATGAGTCTGTTCCGGATTCATTAGACCATCATTATCGTGGATTTCGCCTGAACCTACAGGTAAAATTGCTAAAGTAAGATCACTTACATCCACAAAATGGGCTGTAGCAGTTACATCCCCGCCAATAGTATATGTGGTTTCTATGTCATCTTTTTGGTCACCGTCAATAATCCATTTATCAAACCTCCAGCCTTCATTAGCTGAAGCTGTTAAGGTAACTTCCGTACCATCACGATATTTATCTTGTTCAGGAACGACGGTTATATAACCGGCTGCGGGATCTTCAATAGGATCGACAACTGTTGTCAACTCAAATAATTCCCTGACATCAACTGTAACCTTTTTATCAGCTGTCATTTTTACATTGTATAATTGAGTATATACTCTTTCCGATTTCGGATCTCCATCTATTTCCCATTCTATATACCAATGATCATAAACATATTGGTCGGGATCAAGACCTGCCATATTGATTTCTACATAGGTATCTATATCATAAGTATCGGTCCATATACCGTTATCATAATCTCCAGGCAGAAGAATAACACCTTCAACAACAATATCCCCGTGCGTAGGTTCATTAATTGTTAAATCAAAAGTTTTAACAAAATGAGCTTCCGCATCAATAGGTTCTGTAACATTGATAGTTACACCTGAATTTGAATAAGGCTGACCATTTATTATCCAATTATCAAATCTCCAACCGGCTTCAGCTTCAGCCAACATTGTAACTTCTGTGTCATGTACATACTCATCTGCTTCAGGTTCTACGGTAAAATCAATAGTCCCGGCATCTTCCGGTATTACAACCGCACTGAATTCATGCATTTTTATAAAATAAGCAGTAATCGTCTTATTTTCTTCTACAATGAGACCTTCGACATCATAATATTCAGTTTGAGAATCGGTTCTGACCACTTTCCAGCTGTCAAAACTCCAGCCATCATAAGTTTGAGATGCTACATCAATAGTTCTGCCTGCTTTGAAGGTAAGAACTTGATCGTGTTCTGTGATTTCCGAGTTGATCAATATAGCACCGACATCATTTAAGTCTGCAGGAGCCCATCCCTCCGGATAAGCATCTATGGCTATAGTTACAGTACGGGTATCGTCGGTAAAATAGGCAGTAACATGCTTATCTTCATACATTGTAACTGTTATGTCCAACTCATCTTCAACTGTTCTTAGGATAGCTCCCTCATCTTCATAACGTACTTCCCAACGGTCAAATACGAAGCCTTCTTCATAATCCGGATGAGCTGTAAGTGTTACTTGAATATCCTCAATAAAATCATATCGATCTGGATCTACTGATACAGTTCCACCGGCTTCCGGTTCTTCTACGACTGTAAGAATAAAGTCGCCTTCAGGACGGAAATGTGCAACTGCTGTAATATCAATATTCATATCCAGTGTTACTACTTCATCCCAAACATCTTCACCATTAATTACCCATTTAACAAAACGGGAATTATCAGCTGTGAAAGCTTCAAGTTTAACTTGATCTACATGAGCTGCGTTGTAAGGGAGTTCTATCTCAACTTCATTTAATTCAACAATACCATCACCGTCGCCATCTTGCATAACATGAAGATCAAACTCTTCATAAAAGATTGCTTCAACTTCAGTATTTTCTTTAAGAGTAATATCTAAATTAGCTTCATATAGGTCATAGAGATCTCCATTTTCATCAATGGTCCATTGCATAAATCGCCAATCATTGTCGGCTACTGCTGTAGCTGTAACACGAGTACCTTGTAGATAATGATCATCTCCTTCAATCTCTTGTGGGTCAGCATTAAACGATAAGTTTTCAATACTGCCGTCACCGTTTACATGCTCTGCAAAAGTGACCCATTTAAAGAATTCTGCAGTTACTGTAACTACGTCGGCATTTATCATATCTACCGAAAAGAATATTACATCTTCTGCTTCAATAGTTATAGGGGTTCTATCGTCACGTGCCACTATAAACTGAGTAAACTTCCAATATTGATCGACGGCAAGAGCCTCTAATTCAACTGTTGTTCCTTCTCTATAATAGATATCTCCGTTGTCTTCATAATGAGCAGGCAATGGTGAAAGTACATTAATTTCATGATTGTCATTATTTAAAACAGGATCTACCGCAGTTATTAATTGGACTAATTTAGCAAAATGGGCTGTAATCTCAATATCTTCATCCATTGATATGGTAAGAGCTAGATCATTTTCTTGAACCCCATTTACCATCCAATAGTCAAAAATCCATTGAGTATCATCTGCCGGTAGAGCATGCAATATTAAATCATGACCTTCATCAAAAGTATGAATTTCAGGATATAAATTCATGGTAACTGATTCATTATCTTCAATCTCACCTGCACCTTCCGGATCTACATATAATGTCAGATCGTAAGTTTTCTGGAAATTAGCTGTTACTTCAGCATTATCGGTCATAGTAACTGTAAGAATACCATCTACTACATTCCAGTCGCCTGGTTCTACACCGACTACTGACCAATCTAAGAATCTCCAACCGGCATTAGCTTCTACTGTTAACTCTACTTCATAACCGGTATCATATAACTTATCAAAAATTTGATTATCATAAGTCAGCTCAATTCCATCAGCAGAAATAGTACCTTCATTTGCAACAGGTTCGTTTACGGTAAGTAAATGCTGTTCTGCAAAATAAGGTTTAGCTGACATTTCGCCAAACATTGATACATATGTTACCGGATCATAAGAATTATATGTAAAACTAAAATCTACTGATTTTATTTGCCATTTATCAAAGCGCCAATATTCTCCAGCTACTTCATCAATGTGAGGGAATGCTTCTACAGGCACTAAAGATCCTGCAGCATACTCATGACTACCTTGATCAGGATCTGTGGTACCTTGACCTTCCGGAGCTAAAACATTTAAATCGTATGCTCTGACAAAGAAGGCAGTTGCAGTTTTATGAGCATCCATAACAACGGATATTGCGCCATCTATATCGTCCCATATTTCACTATCTACTTCCCAGCGGTCAAACATCCAACCATCATCAGGGATAGCTTGAATAGTAACAAGTTCGCCTGTTTCGTATATATATACTCCCGGTATAGGATCTGTTGTACCTTCGCCTACTACCTCTATGGTTAATTCATAGCCTTGAATAAAATGGGCTGTAACTATTTTATTAGTAGCCATTGTAATAGTTTCTATGGGATTATCCATAGTGTAAGTTGTTAAAGGAGTAACAACTTCCCAATAATGGAATATAAAATCGCCTATAGGTGTAGCCTCAAGCGTAACTTCAGTTCCATCTATATAATATTCATCCGGCTCTTCACCTTCCGGAAGCGGACTTACAACTACCGAACCTTCTTGATCATTATAATTGGTAGTTAAATAACGTTTACGCCCAAAAACTGCTTCCGCATTTTTGGGACTATCCATTGTGAGGATAAACTGTGAATCTTCTTCGATAACACCATCGATCATCCAGTGAACAAAAGCCCAGCCTTCAGCAGCGTTTGCAGTCAATAAAACTTGATCACCAACATCATAGGGATGAATACCTGGTTCAGGAGTTGTAGTTCCTTCTCCGACTTTAGTTACTTCTAAATTATATTGTTCTACAAAATAGGCGGTAACCTCAATGTCAGCATTCATGGTTACAGTAACTTCATTACCATCAACAACACCCAAATTTTCAGGATTTACTTCCCATCTATCAAATCTCCAACTGTTTTCGGCAACAGCTTCTATTACTACCTCTGAACCTTCACTGTATCTGTCACCACTTACAAAACCGTCTACTAATGTAGGTGAGATTGTACCATTGCCTTCCTCAACCCTAGTCAAATCGTACATTTTATAAACAACGGCTTCAACTTCTACATGCTTAGCTGTAAAATCATGACCAGATAGTGGATCTTCGTTATCGCTGATAAGTAAATATCCGTTTTGGTGTATTTCATATGAATCATGTGCGTCAATATCAACATTTGCTCCATCTTCAATAACTTTCCAGTGACTGAAAGCATAATCTACGCCAACATCATAAGTTATACCAGTTCTTTTATAATCATCATTAGCACTGCCTTCGCTTAAGATGCGGTTATAATAAGTTGCACCTACTTCAGGAACTGTGTGCTCTAATGTCAGATCTTGAAAGAAAGTACTTCTTACGATCTCTAAGGTTCCCATTTGGCCTATTCCGGCAACAGTTAAATCATAAGTCTGAATAAATTCGGCAGTCACATTTACATTTTCAGTCATTGCAATTTCTGCCGGGTTATCTGTTACATCAGCTCCATTTACTTCCCATTTATCAAATTCCCAGCCCGGTACATCTATTGCTTCAATAGTAACTACTGTACCATCTTTATAATAATTTATTAAACCATTTTGATCGCTGACTTCATGAGGATCAGGTGAAACAACGATATTAACATCACCTTCTGCTTCTTGTGGACTGACATTATATGTAAAACTGAATCTTTCAAGAAAATGTGCAGTCGCTGTAACATCATCACTCATGGTTACATTTATTGTTTTTACACTGATAATATCTTCATCACCAGCCTTCTCTATGAGCCAATGATCAAAAATAAAATTAGCATCATCATCATCTGCAATCAAGGTAACCTGTTCTCCGGAATCATAAGTATGAGTTCCAACAACAGGAGCAACCGTCCCTTCGCCTACTTTGACTATCTCTAAGTCAAATTGCTGTATAAAATGAGCAATAACCTCAACGTCATCAGCCATAGTTACGGTAACTTCATTATTGTTAACAACACCCAAATCTTCAGGCTCTACTTCCCATTTATCGAATCTCCAGCCAGGATTTGCTGTCGCTTCTAATGTAACTGCAGTTATGTCACCATTTAATACTGTAGTCTTATAGTAAGTTGCAGCGTCAATTTCGGCATCTGGAGGATCAACTGATATTATGTCAATATTTCCAGCAAGATCATCATGTGACAAAGTCAATGTCTGGATCTTCTTAAAGTGGGCAGTTGCAATTATTTCATCATCCATATCTACTGGTATAGTTGCAGCACTGCTTTCGTAGTTAACACCTTCTTCTCGGCGAATTTTCCATTTGAAAAATTCCCAACCTTCTCGAGCATCAGCTATTAATTCGACTTCTGTTACAGCAGGATATACATCATACTTATCAAAAGTCATCACTCTTCCACCACTCGGCAGTGAATAACTAACGCCATCAATACTAATATAACTCGAACCTTCTGCATGTTGGTCGAACATGTCACGGGTTCTAACGGTCAAGGTATGAGTTTCCTTGAACAGAGCATCAACGTGGAAATCTTCGGTCATCACTAAGGTAATAACCCCGTCATCCTCAAGGTAAACATCCGGATCAACGACCCACTTATCGAATCTCCATCCCGGGTCAGATTCGGCTTTTACAGTAACTTCGGTATCTTCGTCTAAGGTAAGCGGATCTTCAACGGCAACAACTTGCCAATCCCCCCATTCCTCTCCAACTGCATCATAAATACTGACGGATATAGTGCCAGCCTCTTCCGGTACGTCGGTATCGGCATTCACTAATCCGAATGTCAAATTATATTCTTGGGCATTACCTTGAGCAGGTAATATAAGAATAAAACTCAAGATTAAGAAAGTTAGAAATAGCTTTCCTGACTTCACTATTTTAACCAACCGTGATAAACTCATCTTTCCTCCTTTTGATTTGATCTTGCGATCAAAATATTAACTTTTTCTTTTGCAAAATAGTCCCGTAACATTATGTCAATGTTAACGCTTTTCTTCATTATTTTTTTTCTTTTTTCACTAATAAATAAAAACTGCGTCATTAAACCTCCGCTAAACTTCTTAAACATAGGCCTAAGAAGCCTTAAATATATTAAATTATGCAAGTCATACTCCAAACAACCTCTATCCTGTCAAGTCATTTATAAATTTAACTTCATTTTCGTTCAGAGAAACATAATCATCTGTCATGTTGGGTTTATTCTCCTTACTTTAAGTTGGTGTTCGAATGATATAAAACTTCCGTAGTTTAAGTTGTAATCATCATCTCAAATTATTGCTTAAAACAAACTGTAATGGTTAGATCGATAATTAACCTCCTCACACATTTCGGTTGTAATAATGGTTTATGATACTTTGATAAAAGTCAGTATTAGCCGCCCACTTTATAAGCCTAAACACTCAATAAATACAAAATAATTATAACACTTCACAAGATTCTCCTAACATTTTCATCAAATTCTTTGATCTATATATAGCTACAGTCCCTGTTTAGCAAACACCTTTAACCTGTCAAGCGATTTATTACTTTACTTAATATAATTTTTCAAACACTATATTTAAATTTTAAAAAATACGAACACAAACTCACTGTCTAAACTCTTTTATATGCTTCTAAAAGGGGCAGTTATAACATGATGCTAAGATAATTATTTGCAGCCCTTCAATAATAATCCTACCCTTAGTAACAATTATCTCAATAGATATTTTTGCCCCTCTCTCCAAACCTAATATTGATATCATTATAAGGTTATTTATTCAAGATGTAATTATCCAAAATATTCGAGATCATTATTTAACCCGATTAATGCAACATCGTGACGGATTAAAAACAGATAAGTATTATATATTATGAAATTTATCAGTAAGTTAGATTCAATTGAACACTAAAAATAATAAGTGGAAGAAAAATATGTAACCGAATTTTTGGAAAAAAAGATAGTCATTACCGCTCAGTATTTAGTCTTTCATTTTTGTAGATCTAAACCTGCAAACTAATCATGTTGAGCTCTACTGAGCAAACATAACTTGACATGAATGTGATATAATAAGTTTTTGTTCGAGTGTGCTAGGTGGGGAGCTAGCGGTGCCCTGTAACCCCCAACCCGCTACAGGGGGACTGAATCCCTGCAGGAGAATATCGATTCTCCCCGTAATGGGAGCAAGTGGTGTTGATGAACAAACCCGGCGCAATAGTGGACTGCGAACCTTGTCAGGTCCGGAAGGAAGCAGCAATAAGCAGAACTCGCTATGTGCCGCCGGACAATTTGTTCTGAGCTAACTACTCTTGGTTACGGATGAGATAGGTATCAACTGCAGGTGCACACCTTTTTCCATTTTTATGTAATATAAATTTATAAGTAAGCATTGAGGTATTATGAATGAGTAAGGCTAATCTATACAAAGCACCCCGGGGAACTTTTGATATACTTCCCGGCCAAAGCTATAAATGGCAGTGGATAACGGAAAAATTCCGAGAAATTGCTTCCGTCTTCAACTATAGAGAAATTGTAACCCCCATATTCGAGGTTGTAGATTTATTTGAACGTAGCGTAGGCAGTACGACTGATATAGTAGAAAAAGAAATGTATATATTTACCGACCGAAAAGACCGTGTATTCGCTTTAAGACCTGAAGGCACTGCTCCGGTAGTTCGTAGTACTATAGAAAACCATCTCCAAAAAGACGGAAATATTAGCAAACTATTCTACCTAGGGCCTATGTTTAGGTATGACCGTCCCCAGAAAGGCAGATATCGTCAGTTCTATCAATATGGAATTGAATTAATCGGTTCCCGTCATCCATATAATGACGCTGAAGTTATCTGGTTTGCTGATATGTTTGTTAGAAATCTTGGAATAAAAGACTTTTGCCTGGAGATTAATAGTATCGGATGCCCTAAATGTTCAATTGAATACGATAAAGTTCTGGTATCTTTTTTTTCTAAATATAAACCCGATTTGTGCCCTGACTGCCATAACAGAATAGCAACTAATCCTAAAAGACTTTTAGACTGTAAAGTGTCTAAATGCCGAACTATTGCTAAAGATGCTCCTCTGATTTTAGATTATCTGGATCAAGAATGTGATTACCACTTCAAAAATGTATGCTCTTATTTAGACTACCTTAATATAAAATATGATATTAACCCGTTCATCGTTAGAGGTCTGGATTATTATAATCGTACGGCATTCGAAATTACGGATACGAGTCGCAAGACACAAAATGCTCTGCTCGGTGGCGGAAGATACGATGGATTATTTGCTACTTTAGGCGGATCCGACACTCCAGCTATCGGTTTTGCCGGTGGTTTTGAAAGACTTATCGGAGCAATGGAACAAAATAACCTCTGTTTTGGAAATGAACCGGCACCTGATGCTTATCTGATAATAATCGGAGACCGGGCTGTCCCTGAAGGTCTCAAGCTTATTATGGAATTAAGAGATAAAGGAATAAAAACCGAATACAATATTGAGAAAAACTCGCTAAAAGCACAAATGAAAGCTGCCGCTAATTCTAAAGCTCGCTATGCTTTAATGCTCGGAGATGATGAAATCGACACAAAAACTATCACTATTAAAGATTTAGATAAAGGAATACAGAATACATATCCTCAGGAATATCTCATCACCTTTTTAATAAAATCCTGATTAAACATAACAGTTGCTATTAATATTCAGTTAACACTGCTTAACCGGATTAACTAATTTATTATACTGCCATGAAAATTAAATCAACAATATCGTCATAGAGATAATAAGTAAATTTGTTGATTAAGCCCTGAAACTCCAATCTGTTTTTTTCACTTTGGTAACTTACCGTAATATTCCTTATAATCATCACTCAAGATCTGAGTTCTTCCTCTCATAATTACCTATTGGCATAGTTTCTTTAAACCCCGATAATCGGTTAAGCAGATAAATATTGAAGAACTAATTAAGTCATAGACAATTCCATAAACAGCCATACATAAGATATCAGACGTCTATACTAAACTAATTATTGACATATTGTATTATCAAAATCTTTTGGAGTTATCAAATCATAAGGAGATTTATTATGAAAAAGATTAATGCAGTTTTTATGTTTTTTATTTTATTCACGTGTATAACATTTATGCCTTTACGGGCAGATAAACTTACAAACATTGATATTTCACCAAGCCAATTAATTAATTATCGTAACGAAACCATAACCAATGATAATTTAGCAAAATACGAACCGGGTCCACTAATGAATACCGCGCGGATGGGTCACAATTACATCACTTTACCCGATGGTAAGGTAGTTCTTTTAGGGGGGCACGGGACTGGTTTTCATGGTCTTAATACAGCTGAGATATGGAAGCCGGGAACTGAAGAATTTACCACGATGAATATGGTCTATACCCATAGCTGGCCGATATTTGATCGCCTGCATGATGGGACATATTTACTTGCAGGTGGATGTCGTAGCTTAGGAATTCCTTATTATGCGACTAGCGAAATATATAACCCGGCTGATAGCTCTTTTACTGCAGTATCGAATATGGTCCGTTTCCGTTCCGGAACCGGATCTGCAACTATGAGTGACGGGAGAGTTCTAATTGCTGGAGCATGGTGGACACACAATGATGCTCATACTTATGGAGAATTGTATGATCCGATAAAACGTGAATTTTCCGCAGTAGGTCCATTTGAAGTTGCCAGATCTCTGACAATCGTGATACCAACAGCAGACAGTGGAGCAGTTGTTCTCGGCGGACGTACAGCAACCGGGAGTTTGGATAAGATGCCAATTGAATACTTCGAACCACGCAAAGGGAAAATATCTACACTTCATAATTCTCTGACTATTAATGATATTCAATGGGATATAACTAATAGTTGGTCTCGTCCTTCGTTTATGCAACAAATGCCAAATGGTGAGTATCTCTGGTTAGGTTCTCATAATGAGGATAATATCACCGAATATATATTATTCACCTTTAATCCTGTAAGTAAAGATATCAAACAATTTGTTACCGAACCACCTTTACCAACATCTACTAGAGCTCTTTTTGATAATCATCCTCTTATTGATTATTCCCGAAATAAAGCTTATTTGGTAGCCAATGTTCCGGAACGTGATACTCTCTCAACAATCACTGTGTACAGTATCGATCTGGATGAAGGAACACTTACTGTCCCGGAAAACTCTTACGGAATTAACTACTATATCAGTTCTGCAGGAATGGTTCTTTTAAATGACGGACGGATATTCATTTCAGGCGGAAGCTCCGACAGAACAAATTTTAATCCTGTTAACAATACCATTCTGATTACACCCCCTGAAGGTGTTACTTCGATCGATGATTTACATATTGCTCAAATAACTAAACTCCAAAATAATTATCCTAACCCATTTAATCCTCAGACTAATATCAGCTTTACACTCGAAAAACCTCAACATATCACTTTAGAAATATACAATATGAGAGGACAGAGAATAACGACTCTTGCGAATAAAAAATATCCCGCGGGAAATCATGAAGTTGTATGGAACGGGAAAGACTATAACCGGCAAAGAGTCAGCAGCGGAGTATATTATTATCAAATGATAACTCCATCCCATAGAGAAGTTAAGAGAATGGTTCTGCTAAAATAATGCTGTAGAGTCTCAGTTTTTAGTTATAACGATGAATTAACACTACTTTTTGTAAGATCCCTAGAAACCAAAAAAGGTAACGAATAACGACAAAAACATTGACAGAAATAACGACTCGATAAAACTGGCACTCGAAAACTTGGTTTGCTAAAAAAATAACTATAGACCATAAAGGAGGAATAATTATGAAGATACAACCAATTGATGATCGCGTAGCCGTTGAGGTCAAAGATTTAATGGAGAAAAAGGTCGGCGGGATTATAATACCCGATACTGCTAAAGAGAAACCTCAAATGGGAGAGATTGTAGCAGTCGGCACTGATAAAGAGTTGCAAGAAATAATCAAAGTTGGAGACAAGGTTCTTTTCGGGAAATATTCCGGTACTGAAATAGATGTCGAAGACAAGAAACTGATGGTGCTTTCCCGCAGTGACATTTTAGCCAAATTTATCTAATACTTAAATTACGGCAACTCGTCTTTTTTAACCCTTTAATATATCCTTAGCTAAGGATCTTATTAAAGGGTTTTTTATTATTTTAATAACCAGTCTACAAAATGAGCTATCCCGTCATTGAAGTCGAATTGAGGTTCATAGCCTAACATTTGTCTACTCTTATCAATATTGGCATACGTTTGAGAGACATCTCCTGGTTGTAAGGGGAGGTGTTTTATTTGGGCTTTTTTACCGAGTTGTCTTTCAATTGTAGCAATCATTTCATTTAATTCAATAGTTCGTGACTCACCCAAGTTGAAGATATCAAAGAGAGGTGAATCGTTATTCTTTTTCAGGTAGTTAATCGTTTTCATGACACCTTGAATTATATCATCAATATAAGTATAATCTCTTTTTGTTTTTCCATCACCGTATACGGGAATCGTTTCATTGTTAAGAATCATTTTAGTAAACTTATGTATCGCTAAATCGGGTCTCTGCCTAGGCCCGTAAACTGTAAAGAACCGTAAACAGATTACAGGTATATTATAAAGGTGATGATAATTATAACATATTAATTCGCCGGATTTTTTTGTAACGGCATATGGTGAGATGGGGTTATCAACCGGATCATTCTCTGAGAAAGGTATCTTGTTATTATTCCCATAAACTGATGATGACGATGCAAAAATAAAATCGGTTTTAGTGTCTTTATATTTTGAGTTAACCGCTATTTGCTGGAGCAAATTAAAAGTTCCATTAATGTTAACATCGTAATATAGTTCAGGGTTTTCAATTGATGGACGTACACCTGCCATAGCCGCTAAATGAATAATAGTATCGAAATGGAACTGTGCAAAAATTTTATCGAGGAACTTCTTGTCCCGCAAATCTCCACTTAAGAGCTCAAATCGGCTGTTTTCTCGGCTTTTTTTTATATTACCCCTTTTGATACAGGGAGCATAAAAATCAGAGAAATTATCCAGACAAAAGACCCTGTAATGCAAAGATAAAAGTTTGTCACATAAATGCGAGCCAATGAAGCCAGCTCCGCCGGTTACTAAAATATTCATATTATCCTCATAAACTGATTTGCTAATTATCTTTTCTGATCATCAAAGAATTTGGAAATATTTGATCATCACAGCTACAAATCTTGACTGAATTAATGAGAGCGAACAATATCCGCTCCTAACTTTTGGAGCTTGTTTTCCATCTTTTCATAACCTCTATCAAGATGGTAAACACGTGAAAGGGTTGTTGTTCCCTTCGCTGTAAGACCTGCTAATACTAAGGCAGCACTAGCTCTCAGATCTGTAGCCATAACCGGTGCAGAACTGAGTTCTTTAACTCCTTTGATAATTGCACGATGATCGTCGAGTTCTATGCTGGCATCTAAACGGTTCAACTCAGGTACATGATGAAACCGTTCCGGGAAGATATTTTCTTCAATGATACTTGTACCTTCAGCGACAGTCATCAGAGCCAGGAATTGAGCTTGTAAGTCCGTTGGGAAGCCGGGATAAGGCTTGGTTGTAATATTAACGGATCTAATTTTCTTGGCTGCTATAATGTGAATCCAATCGGGACCGTATTCTAATTGACAACCGGCTTCCTGTAATTTTTCCATCAAACTAAACAGATGGTGCGGTATACAGTTTATCACCTTGACATCTCCTCGAGTAATTGCAGCAGCAATCATAAATGTTCCTGCTTCGATGCGGTCGGCAATAACTTCAGTATCGACCGGTTTTAATTTTTTTACACCCTTGACTACAAGTTCAGTGGTACTTTTACCAGTTATATTTGCGCCCATTGCTTGAAGTAATTCAATGATATATATTACCTCCGGTTCTATAGCCGCGTTGATTATGTTTGTAATGCCTTCGGCAGTTACAGCTGCCATCAGTACAGTAATTGTAGCACCAACACTCGATTTATCAAAGAAAATATCAGCACCCTTAAGTTTATCAACTTGAGCATTAATATATCCGTTTTCGATTTTTATCTCAACACCCATTTTTTGCAATGATTTTAAATGTAAATCTATTGGACGAGCACCGATAGCGCAACCTCCTGGTAATGAGACATGAGCACGACCAAAGCGAGCTAATAAAGGGCTGAGCACATAAATTGATGCTCTCATTTTACTTACTAACTCGTAAGGAGCCTCACAAAAAGAACAATGTTTAGTGTCCAAATAAAGAGTATTATCCCGGTAATCAACCTTAGTACCGATTATCCGCAGTAAATGAGACATCATCTTAATGTCATTCAACAGAGGAACATTTCTTATTTCGGAATCGCCTTCAGTAAGTAAAGCAACGGCCATTGCCGGTAAAACTGCGTTTTTAGCACCGGCTATTGATATTTCTCCTTTTAAACTATTCCCACCTGAAATTAATAACTTATCCATAACATTCCTTGTTCGGTTTAATATTTAATTTTATGTAGTTGTGAACGATAATACTCTATCATAGTCATTCAAATCTTTTCGTAAAGATCTTAGTTCAAATCCATTATCGGCAGCGATTTTCTTAACTATACCCGCTTGCTTGCTTCCTATTTCAAAATAGATCCTTCCCCCGGGTTTCAGATAAGAAGCTGCCTGTTCAAGTATCCTTCTATAGAAGTACAGTCCGTTTTCTTCAGCCACAAGAGCAATTCTTGGCTCATACTCTGTTATTTCCGGGTGTAATAGTTTATATTCATGTTCAGATATATACGGCGGATTAGAAACAATAATATCATATTTCTTGCAAACATTATCGAATATATCAGAAGTGAATAAATTAACATCAATTTGCAAGTGATTGCTATTACTTCGTGCAACTACAAGAGCTTCTTCAGATATATCGATCGCATCGACTTTCCACTTTGGAAATATACATTTTAAAGATATGGCAATAATTCCAGAACCAGTACCAATGTCAAGCATATCTAAAGAATAGTGCACATCAGATTTGCCAAACTTGACTGATTCTGCGTCATTTATTATCTCCATGACCAAACATTCTGTTTCTGGTCGTGGTATTAATACAAATGAGTTAACAGTGATTTCCTTTGCAAGAAAATTACCGGTTCCCGTAATATACTGGAGTGGTTTGTATTGTAACCGTTCTTCAAGCATACTTAAAATCTGCTGTTTTTCATTTTCAGATAACAGCAGATCTTTATAAAGATATACTTCATTTTGGTTGACATTAATAACATGAGAGACGATGTATTGGGCTTCGAATCGAGAATTGTCAAAATTATGATTCGATAATACCTCTTCTACATATTGGATAGAACTCAATACATTCTGCATAATTAGAAGAAAGCCTTTTGTTTTCCGATCTGTTAAGAAGATAACTGAATAATTAAATTATTTGTAAGACTCATCAGTAGCTGCAGTCGTCATAGTTCCAGGTGATTAAATTTCAATATACATCTTACAGAAGTTATTCGGGATTTCCGATTTCAACAGATAATTGAGAGACAGGACAAGTCTAAATTCTTTTCAAGGATTTTACTTTCACACCTTAAATAATAAAATTATTGATAGCTCCCTGTAACTCCTTTTAAAATATTGTTTTGAGTACTTAAGGGTGTTTTTTCGTAACCTAAAAATTCCATCGTATAAACAGCTCTGCCTTGCGACAAAGATCTTAGAGATGTAGAATAGCCAAAAAGCTCACTCATCGGTACTTCAGCAACAATATTTTGTTTAGTTAATTGATTTCTAATTACGACTATCTTACCTCTTTTAGAATTAATATCACCTATTATATCCCCGACAAATTCTTCCGGAGTAATCACATTGACCAGCATAATAGGTTCCAGTATTCTTGGTTCAGCTGCAACCAATGCTTTACCTATAGCTACAGAGGCTGCAATAATAAAGTCAACTTCTTTTGTGATCAACACATTATACTGACCGCCAATCAATTCTATCTCAATCTGTTCCACAGGGCAACCGATTAAAGGCCCATCATTCAAAGCGTTTAGAGCACCTTCCTCAACCGACTTCCAATAATTACGAGGTATGATCTCTTCCGATATCAAATTGCGGTAAATAATCTTAGGTTCTTCCTGTTCCTGATGAATATCCATAACCTTTAATGGGGTCACTCTCAGCTTAACTATTGCGAAATGGCCTCCTTTGCCTTCCAAGTCTCTAATAAAATCACCTTCAATCTCAACAGTTTTTGTGATAGTCTCTTTATAAGAGACTCTTGGATTACCTACATTAGCCTTAACGCCGTATTCTTTTTCCAATCTATCAACAATAATTTCCAGATGTAATTCACCCATCCCGGAGATTAAAGTTTGACCGGTGTCTTTATCCAGGTGAACGTGGAATGTAGGATCTTCTTCTTGCAGCCTGTTTAAAGCTCCACTCAGATTATCTTGATCACCCTTTGTTTTAGGTTCAATTGCAATTGAAATAACAGGATCGGGAAAATTAATCGACTCTAACAAAAGATCGTTTTCTCTTTTGGTAAAAGTATCCCCGGTGATTGATATTTTAGTTCCGACAATTGCTCCGATATCACCTGCGGATAAACTTTCTATATCAACTTTTCGGTTAGAAAACATCTGCAGAATTCTATTTACTCTTTCTTTTTTTTTATTCGTTTGATTAATAATTATATCACCTTTCTTTAAAACTCCACAATAGACTCTGACGAACAAGAGCTTACCTACGTAAGGGTCAACTTGTACTTTAAAAACTAAAGCCGCAAATGAGGTTAGCTCTCTGTTTACATTGGAAGTCTGTTTATGTGGTGATATAAAAACCGATTCACCGGTATCTGTATCTTTACCTTCTGCCGGAATAACTTCCGATGGAGAGGGTAGATAAAGACAAATTGCATCGAGCAACCGTTGGATCCCTGTATTCTTAAGAGCTGATCCGCAAAAAATGGGTGTTATTATATTACTTATTGTAAGTTTTCTGATAGCTTTCTTTAATTCTATCGGGGAGATATCGATACCTTCTACATATTGAGCCAATACGCCTTCATCATACTCTGAAATTATTTCCACAAGCTCTTCTCGTTTTTCGGCAGCATAATCAAATAATTGGTTGGGAATGTCCTGAAAGTGATATTTTATGCCTTTTGAAGATTTGTCAAAATAGTAAGCTTTCATCTCGATAAGATCAACTATACCTTCAAAGGTATCCTCTTTCCCAATTGGAACTGTTAAAGCAACTGCATTGGCAGTTAATCTTTCTCTGATCATTTCTACGGTATGTTCGAAATCTGCACCGACTCTATCCATTTTATTGATAAAGGCAATTCTGGGGACTTTATAGTGATCTGCTTGATGCCAAACTGTTTCGGACTGAGGTTCAACTCCTGCTACGGCACAAAAAACACCAATAGCACCATCTAAAACCCGCAACGATCTCTCAACTTCTGCCGTAAAATCAACATGTCCAGGAGTGTCAATAATGTTTATTCTGCATTCATGTAAGTTGGCATTCTTTTCGCTTAATAGCGTTTCCGGTTGAGAAGAAATATTTGAAGGTTCAATCAGTGTTGGAGAGGGTTGAAAACTATATTTCCAGTAGCAAGTAGTTACTGCAGATGTTATAGTGATTCCTCTATCACGTTCCTGCTCCATCCAATCCATAAATGTATTACCATCATGCACTTCACCAAATCTATGTAAATAACCGGTATAAAACAGAATTCTTTCGGTTAGCGTGGTTTTACCTGCATCGATGTGAGCAATAATACCAATATTTCTAATAGCTGATAAATCTGTCTTCTTAGCCATAATATTAATTATTTGATGAAGTTTGGATTGTATTATTAATTCGGAATTCTTGTTAGAAAGCTATAAATTATCTTTACCATCTAAGATGAGCAAATGCTTTGTTTGATTCAGCCATTTTGTGAGTATCTTCCTTCTTCTTAATAGTAGAGCCTTCATTTTTTTCACAAGCCATTAACTCAGCAGCCAACTTCTGGATCATAGTTTTTTCCGATCGTTTTCTTGAGAAGCCGATAATCCACCGAAATGAAATTGCTTGACCCATCTTGTCCGTAACTGGAAGAGGTACTTGGTAATTTTGTCCACCAACCCTCTTAGATACAACTTTAACCAAAGGTCTGGCATTCTCAAGGGCTTTACTAAAGATTTCCAAAGAATCTTTTTTGGTTTTTTGTTCTATCAAGTCAAAAGCACCATACACAATTTGTTCAGCAACACTTTTTTTGCCATCTTTCATAACACAGTTAATGAACTTAGTTACCTTCAGATCATTGTATTTAGGATCGGGAAGTATTTCTCGCCGAATTTTTCTTTTCTTTCTTGCCATTTATTCTCCTTCTATTATTACAATATAGTTAATAGTCATCTAACTATTTCTTTGCTCTTTTTGTTCCATACTTAGAACGGCTTTTGATTCTATTCTCTACTCCACTCGTATCAAGTGCACCTCTTACAATATGAAATCTTACTCCAGGCAGGTCTTTAATCCTTCCGCCTCTGATCAAAACAATAGAGTGTTCTTGTAAGTTATGACCTTCACCGGGGATATATGCAGTAACTTCAAATCCGTTAGTTAATCTTACACGAGCAACCTTTCTCAAAGCTGAATTAGGTTTTTTGGGTGTAGTTGTATAAACACGTGTGCAAACACCTCGTCTCTGGGGACAGGCGCCTAAAGCACGATTCTTATTCTTAACCGTAATTTTTTTTCTTCCTTTACGGACTAATTGGTTTATAGTTGGCACTCTTTTCCTCCATTATTTATTGTATTTTATCTAGCCATTTAATTTATTCTAAAAATTCAAAATATCGTCAATTTCTTCCTCTTTTTCTGTATGAGCGATCTCATTGATGACCTGAGCGACTGTTTTGCCATCTTTCAAAGCATTATCAACTATAGTTGTATAATGTTTAGATCCTGTTCCAACAGGTACCCGGTGTCCCAGAATGATACTTTCTTTTAATCCTTCCAATCTGTCGTTTTTACCTTCAATGGAAGCTTGAGTAAGTACTTTAGTAGTTTCTTGGAAAGAAGCAGCTGACAACCAACTTTCAGTATGTAAAGACGCTTTAGTAATCCCCAGCATTATCTGGTCGTAAGTAGCCCCTATAGCTTCTTCCAGGTTAATTCTATCATTTTCTTCAATAACTTCATTTTTATCTACCAAATCACCTTCCAAGAAGAATGTATGTCCGGGATCAACAATCTTAACTCTTTTAAACATCTGTCTTATAATAACCCCTATATGTTTATCATCAATCCTGACTCCTTGCTTTCGATATATTTCTTGTATCTCATTAAGGATCAGCATTTGAGCGGCTTTAATTCCTTTAGCTGCAAGTATATCGCGAGGATCTAAGGGGCCATCAGATAAAGGATCTCCATTGTCAATATAATCACCTTGATGTACGATAAGTCTTTTGCCAGATGGTACCGAATAAGCAATCTCTTCTCCGGTTTCAGCAATGACATAAATTGTTCTGCCTGATTTAGTTAAATCTCCGATACGTACTGTTCCCGCTATTTCACTTATAATTGCCTTATCCTTGGGAACTCGAGCCTCAAAAAGATCCGCTACTCGTGGTAAACCTCCGGTGATATCCCGCATCTTAATAGTTATTCGAGAAGTCTTACCGAGAATAGTACCGGGATAAACATAAGAGTCGTCTTCAATTTCAATAATAATTCCAGATTGAAGAGGAATAATTTCCTGAGTTCCATCTGGTTTTAATAGTTTGAACTGTGGTTGCAAGTTTCTATCTTTTGATTCGACAATCGTAGTTTCTCTAGTTCCGGTTATGTCATTAAACTCTTCTTTATATGTAGTACCTTTAATAAAGTTCTCATATTTAATGGTACCTTCCGATGTAGCCAGTAAAGGATTATTGTATGGATCCCAAGAGAATAGTTTGAAATCCTTAACAATCTTATCACCATCGTTGACATATATAGTAGAAGCATACTCAACTTTATATTCATCGAGTACATTCCCATCATTTTCATCCAATAGAAGAATCCGACCTTGCTTACTAATCGAGACCAACTCTCCGCTTCTAGTAGTAACGGTATTCATTCTTTTGAACTTTACAACGCCATCGTAATTAGCTACAACTTCGGCTTCATCAATATCAGTACTAGCTGCTCCACCAATATGGAATGTACGCAAAGTTAACTGAGTACCGGGTTCTCCAATACTTTGTGCGGCAATTATTCCAACAGGTTCACCGACAGTAACGGGTTTTTGAGAAGCTAAATTTCTACCATAACATTTTGCACAAATACCTTTTTTTGCTTCACAAGTAACAACAGATCTTATTTTTACAGAAGAGAGTCCATGTTTCTGAATCGTACGAGCAACACTATTGGTAATTTCATCACCTGCTTTGGTTAATACTTTTCCGGTAACGTTATCAACAACATCTTCTAAAGCTGTTCTTCCTTGGATTCTTTCGGCTAATGAAACAACAACTTCTAAACCTTCTTTGATTGCCGATACCTCTAAACCTTCAATAGTTCCACAGTCTTCAATGTGGATGATGGCATTTTGAGCAACATCAACCAATCTTCTGGTGAGATACCCGGCATCTGCAGTTTTTAAGGCAGTATCCGCCAGACCTTTGCGAGCTCCATGAGTTGAAATAAAATACTCCAATACCGTCAATCCTTCTTTAAAATTAGATTTGATCGGTGTATCAATAACTTCTGCAACTGAAGAACCGCCTCTAGTCGGCTTATCCATCAAGCCTCTCATTCCGCCTAATTGTTTAATCTGATCTTTACCGCCACGTGCTCCGGATAGATACATCATGTGGATAGAGTTGAAGCCTCCCTGGTCATCTTTCAATTCAGCCATTAAAACATCAGTAACGAGTTCAGTAGCCATTTTCCACCTATCGATTATCCTGCTGGATTTCTCTTTTTCAGTTATAGCACCATTATAATAAGAATCAATGATTTCATTAACACTATCCTCGGTGGCTGAGATAATTTTTTGTTTTTTCTTAGGGATAAGAATATCACTAGAACTAAAAGTTACACCGGATTTTGTGGCATATTTGAAACCTAAATCTTTTAAATCATCTAAAAATTGTGAAGTCCTATGCTGTCCTGTTTGCTCATAAATTAACATAGCAACATCGTTTAATTTCCCCTTATCGAATGAGTAGTTCTGATAAGGAACCTCATTAGGTATTATTTGATTAAACAGTACCCTGCCGACTGTAGTAACAATTTTTTCATCTTTATAGAGGACTACAACCCATGTATGAAGATCAATGTGTCGGTCAGATTTGATATCACGGGGAATCTCATCTTTGTTTATACTTTTAACTTCACAACTCTCAAAAGCTAATAACACCTCATTAAAATTACCATAGTATCTCAATTTAGGACGAGAACTTGCTGTTGTTAAATCACTAGTAATTTCCGGTTGCTTAGTTTTTTCCATCGTTAAATAATAACATCCTAAAACAATATCCTGGCTCGCTACCATTGCTAACTTACCATTTGCCGGTAAAAGGAGATTGCGATCTGCCATCATTAAAACTTTTGCTTCCATTTTCGCTTCATGAGATAAAGGGACATGGACTGCCATTTGGTCACCGTCAAAGTCAGCATTAAAGGGTGTACAAACCATAGGATGGATTTCTAAAGCTTTGTTTTCTGTAAGAATGGGTTTAAAAGCCTGAATTCCTAACTTATGAAGTGTCGGAGCTCGATTAAGAAGCACAGGATAATCTTCAATAATTTCTTCCAAAACCTTCCATATTTCCGGTTTTTTCTTATCTATAAGTTTACGAGCGCTTTTGGATTTTTCAATCTCGCTATGCCTTTCAAGCTTTTCAATTATGAATGGTTTGAATAATTCTACAGCCATTTCTTTAGGTAATCCGACTTGATTAATCTTTAAATGAGGTCCAACCGTTATAACAGATCTTCCCGAATAATCGACTCTTTTGCCTAATAAATTTTGTCTGAAACGTCCTTGTTTACCTGTTAATTGGTCGGTTAATGACTTCAGTACCCTATTCCCTCTCGCTTTCACAGGTCTCGATCTTTTCGCATTATCTATCAGAGCATCTACAGCTTCTTGAAGCATTCTTTTTTCATTTCTGAGGATAACTTCCGGAGCTCTGATCTCAATCAGTTGTCTTAATCTATTATTTCTGGTAATAACCCTTCGATATAAATCATTAAAATCTGCAGTAGCAAATTTTCCGCCTTCTATGGGGACTAAAGGGCGTAAAACAGGTGGTAATACAGGAAGTACCTCTAATATCATCCAGGATGGATTATTACCCGACTTGAAGAAAGCGTCAACAACTTTGAGCTTTTTTATCATTTTTTGTTTTTTGATTGCTGAAGTTTCCATCCTGATAACTGTTCTTAAATTCATGGCTTCTGACTCTAATTCTAAGTCATCTAATAATATTTTTATCGCCTCAGCACCCATCATTGCTTTGAACTCATCATCTACTTTATCTTTAATATCTAAATACTCTTCAATATCTATTAACTCTTTCTTTTCATAATCTGTGTGACCCGGTTTAATAACAATGTAAGACTCATAATAGAGAACACGTTCAAGTTTCTTAATGGTTAGGTCTAATAATGTGCCTATTTTACTCGGGGTACTTTTAACAAACCAGAAATGAGCAACTGGAGCTGCCAACTCGATATGTCCCATCCGTGATCTTCTAACTCGAGAAGATGCAACCTCTACTCCGCATCGGTCACATACAGTATCTTGAAAACGTTTTTTCTTATACTTGCCACAACTACACTCAAAATCTTTTTCAGGACCAAATATCCTTTCGCAGAATAATCCGTCTTTTTCTGGTTTGAAAGTACGATAGTTAAGGGTATCCGGCTTAGTTACTTCTCCGTATGACCAATCACGTACAGCTTCCGGAGAAGCAATTCTAATTCTTACATTATCATAGTGTTCTATCTTCTTTTGTTTTTTAACTTCTCTAATCACCTTTCCTCCATAATATCGAGTTGCGTTTAAGTTCAATTTTAATATAGCTTTAATATTGAACAAAAACTTAATAGGCCTCTTTATCTGTTAAAAATTCTATATTGAAGCATAGTGATTTTAATTCACTAACTAAAACGTTGAATGATTCCGGTATACCCGGCTTTGAAGGATTCTCCCCTACCGTTATCGCTTTAAAAGCGTTTGTTCTGCCTTCAACATCATCTGACTTAATTGTTAACATTTCCTCTAATACTCTTGATGCTCCGTATGCTTCTAAGGCCCATACTTCCATCTCACCTAGCCGTTGTCCGCCATTCTGAGCTTTTCCGCCTAAAGGTTGCTGGGTAATCAAAGAGTAAGGTCCTGTAGATCTAGCGTGAATTTTGTCTTCTATCAAATGATTCAATTTTATGATGTGTATAATACCGACGGTAACTCTTTCTCTAAAAGGTTCCCCCGTCATACCATCAAATAATATTTGTTTACCGTCTACAGGCAGTTTCGCTTTTTTCATTTCTGTTTCAATATCTTTCAGAGTTGCTCCATCAAAAACCGGTGTTTCTGCCTGGAAACCCAATACTTTAGCAGCCATACCCAAATGAGTTTCCAGTATCTGTCCTAAATTCATACGAGAAGGAACCCCTAAAGGATTAAGGATTATATCAACCGCCGACCCGTCTTCCATGAACGGCATATCTTCAATTGGAGCAATTTTTGAGATCACACCCTTATTACCGTGTCTACCGGCTAATTTGTCTCCAACTTGCACTTTCCTTTTCTTGGCAATGTACACTTTTACCATGGTATGCACACCATGAGGAAGTTCATCGCCGTGCCTTAATCTTTCTTTTTCTTTTTTAAAGATGTTTTCACTTTCCTCACCGGATCGCTTTACCTTAAAAATTATATTCTCGAATAATTCCTGATTAATGTCACTATCTTCAACAAGTTCATAATCAAGATTAAGTCTCTTAAAGTTAATTTTCATTATATCGGCTTCAGAAATTATTTTGCCGGAAGGTATAAAAAATCTACTGTCTTTGCTGTCTATAATATTTTTTGCCTTTTGACCGAGCAAATACTTTTTGAGACGGTTTTCCAAAAATATTTCTATTTTTTTCTTACGTTCATTATGTTCTTGTTTCAGTCGATCGAGCGTTTCTTTACGATCTTCTTCGATACTTTCTGAATCCTCTTGTTTCTTGAAAACCTTAACATCAATAACAACTCCTTCCATACCAGGTTTTGCCTTTAGTGATGTATCTGTAAAATTGCCAGCTCTGTCTCCAAAAAGTGCCCGCATAAGGTTTTCTTCCGGAGATGGATCTATATCAACACTCTTAGGTGTGATTTTTCCGACGATAACATCTCCTTGCTTAATAACAGATCCAATTCTGATTATACCAGTCTTATCTAAATTTCTTAAGGCATTTACCGGAACATTAGGAATCTCATAAGCTAATTCTTCGCGACCATTTTTCATCTGACGGACTAAAACTTCTTGAACTTCAATATAAATTGAAGTCAATAAGTCTTCCCTAGCAACTCTTTCACTAATAATGATGGCATCTTCATAATTATATCCGTACCAAGGCATAAAGGCAACCAAAAGATTTTGCCCTAAGGCTAATCTTTCTTTATCGATACCCGGTCCATCTGATATCGCCTGACCTTTCTTCACTCGCTCGCTTTTTTTTACAATAGGCCTCTGATTGATACAAGTATCTTGATTAGAGCGTAGGAACTTATTCAAATAAATACGATTATCAGAGTATATATCCAGAGTATCCTCTTCGGAATCTGACTTTTTGATGTCAATATAACCAGCAGTAACTTTATCTACTACCCCATCAAAAGGAGCGGTAACTACTGCTCAGCTATTATAAGCAACAAGCTTTTCCATTCCTGTCTGGACAATCGGAGCTGTTGGATTCAAAAGAGGAACAGCTTGACGTTGCATATTGGATCCCATCAAGGCTCTGTTAGCATCATCGTGTTCCAAAAATGGGATTAGTGCAGCAGCAACAGATACTATCTGTTGCTGGGAAACATCCATGTATTCAACTTCTTGAGGAGTAACTAATATGTATTCATCACCCTTTTTAGCAAAGATCTGCTTTTCTTCTATTTTTTGATCAGCTCCTATCTTAATATCAGCTTGAGCAATAATATATTTTTCTTCATCACCGGCATCAAGGTAGTGTACTTCCTGTGTTATTTTTCCATCGGATACTTTAATGTAAGGAGTTTCTAAAAATCCTAAACTACTAACCCGTGAATAGAGAGCAGGAGATGAAATCAGCCCGATATTCGGTCCTTCCGGAGTTTCGATAGGACATATTCTACCATAATGAGAATGATGCACATCTCTCACTTCAAAACTAGCTCTTTCTCTAGTCAAGCCACCTGGACCTAATGCAGACAGCCTTCTCTTATGCGTTATACCGGCTAATGGATTAGTTTGTTCCATAAATTGCGACAACTGTCCTGTATAGAAAAAAGATTGTATAACACTGATTAAAGCTCCGCTATTAATAAGATCACTAACAGTTACTTCATCTGAATTACTAATTGACATCCTTTCGATAGCAGTCCTGGCAATTCTTGTAAGGCCGTTTGTGTACTCATCTTCAAGAAGTTCTCCGATAGTCCGGATACGTCTATTTGACAGATTATCGATATCATCTACATTATCCTTGTCACGATATATGGCAATCATCGTCTCAACAATAGCAATTAAATCTTCTTTAGTAAGGACATATTTATTTGGTTGAATATTTAAACCTAATCTTTTATTAAGTTTGAAACGTCCTACTTCGCCAAGATTATATCTCTTCTCGTCAAAAAACATCCTTCCTACTAAATCGGTTGCAGTTTCAACAGTTGGATCTTCACCCGGCCGAATCAGAGTATATATTTTTTTTACAGCTGCTTCATGGTTTTCAGTCGAATCTTTGGCGATAGTCCTTTCAATAATTTTTTTATGTACTTCATAATCTTCCGATATCACTTTAATACTATCATAACCTGCTACGGTAAGTTCATCGATATGCGATTCAGTGATAGTTTCCATAGCACTGACAATTACGGCTCCGTTATCTAAGTCTATGGTATCTTCATACGCAGACCGTTCTAAGCAATTTTTTACGGGAACGGTTTCCGATTCGTAAAACTGATGTCTAAGATTTTGATTATCAGATAGACCTACACATCTTAATAGTACTGTAACGGGCAATTTGCGTCTTTTATCAATATGAACGTACATGGTATCATTAACGTCCATACTAAACTCAAGCCATGATCCTTTATAGGGGATAATCTGGGCTTTGACTAAATGTTTACCGCTTGGATGCATTTCTTCTTCAAAAAAGGCTCCCGGTGAGCGATGAAGTTGACTGATAATTATCCTTTCAGCACCATTAATGATAAAAGTACCTGATGGGGTTATGAGCGGTATTTCTCCGAGAAAGACATCGTTTTCTATAATCTCTTTGACTACTCTTTCACCGGTTTCTTTTATCAATTCTTCATCATATTTTGTAAGCTTCATTTTAGCTCTTATTGGTGCTTGATAGGAAAGATTCCTTTCTATGCATTCTTCGATAGTATATTTTTCTTTTAAGACGGAATATTCCACAAACTCCAGAAGATAATATCCTTTAGTATCTTCTATGGGGAATATATTATTGAAAACAGATTGTAACCCCCTGTTTTTCCTTTTGTGTGGATATATATGTGCCTGTAAAAATTCCTCGTAAGATTCAATCTGGATAGCTAAAAGGTTAGGAATTTTCACATTCGGTATTCCTAACTTCTCAAAACTTTTTTTTATACGGGAATAACTTTTGATGTCTTTCAAAAGCATATCTCCTTTCCTCTTTATTGTGAGGATATAGATTTTGGGTTTATTCTTTTCCTACAGTACTATGTTTGAACTTGCTATGTTAATATCCCTTTTAAATATATCGACCCTGCCATAATTTTATGTATTTATAGCTCTCTGTTTATTACATCTGTTGATCAGATTTAATCCTGATGATTGTTACAATGATAGGACAAACATTATTCGACTTTAGATAATCTATGTGCATTATCAATCATTAGTAAACGAGCTAAAGCGGATAGGGGCTTACTGCCCCCGCCATTTCTTTTAGTACCTAATAGGTGACATATCTACTCGTCAAACTATCGAAAATTGAGCTAAACATAACACATAAATTTATTATTATGTAATGTCAATCAATTGACGATCAGCAAGATTATTTTATCTCAGCAGTTGCGCCGGCTGCTTCAATTTTTTTCTTAATCTCTTCAGCTTCATCTTTAGAAACATCTTCTGCTACAGGCTTAGGACAAGTGTCTACAAGTTCTTTTGCTTCTTTTAAACCTAATTGTGTCAACTCTCTAACAGCTTTGATCGTTTGAATTTTCTTGTCGCCTGCAGATGTCAACATAACAGTAAATTCGGTCTGTTCTTCAACTTCTTCTTTAGCAGCTTCTGCAGCTCCGCCCTGGGCAGCAACTGGTGCAGCAGCGGCAACACCAAATATATCTTGTAATTCTTTTACCAATTCCGATAATTCCATTACCGTCATTTCTTTAATGATGTCAATTACCTGTTGTTTTTTATCGCTCATTATTTCCTCCTAATGATTATCTTTATGTTTTAGCTATAATTTTATGATATTGTCTTCATAGAAGACAGAAAATATTTAAGGTCAATTATTATTAATTATCTTGGGATGATATACCATCAATCACAAATACGAACCTATCAATGATTCCTTTTAAAGTAAATACGAAGTTTACTATCGGTGCATTAATTCCACCAACAACTTCAGCGACTAATCGATCTCTGGTTGGTAACTTAGAAACTGCTATCATTCCTTTTGAATCAAAAAAGGAACCGTTTAAATAGCCGGCTTTAAATGAAGGATATAATTTGTCCTTCATATTTTCTTTAAGAAATATACTCAACTCTCTTGCGGGTGCGACTTCATCTTCTTTTGATACTGCAACAGCTGTTGGACCTTCGAGTATATTATCTAAGTCTTTAATACCAATATCATGGAGAGCAATTTTCAACAAGGTGTTTTTGGTGATAAAATAGTCAACCATTGATTCTCTCATTTTTTTTCTGAGAATATTGTCTTCTTCAACATTAACGCCTTTATAATCAATTATAACAATAGATTTGGCATCTTTTATCCTTTCCGCGATACCACTAACTTTATTAATATTTATGGTGCTTGCCATTACATGACCTCCGTTTATTGTCCTTAGCTTCTTTATACCTAATCACTAAAATATTTTTAGTATAGTTATTGTAGATACATAGTTCGTTATAATTCTATGCTGTTATACTAATTCTTCCGAAATTAGCAATTGGTCTTTAGATTATGCTGGTAAGTGTTCATTGTCTAGCTTCAAGAGATGTTGAGGTAACATTTAACTTAATACCGGGTCCCATCGTCGTTGTTAAAGCCATATTTTTTATATACTGCCCCTTAACCGTAGGAGGTCTGTCTTTAAGTATATTACCCATGAGAGCTAATATGTTTTCTTTAAGTTTATTTTCCTCGAAGCTAATTTTTCCAACAGGAACATGCAAGTTAGAAAACTTATCGACTCGATAAGATACTTTACCTGATTTTGAGTCTTTAACTGCTTTTGCTACATCCATAGAAACAGTCCCTACTTTAGGGTTGGGCATTAATCCACGTGGCCCAAGAATTTTTCCTAATCGGCCGATTTTACTCATCAGATTAGGAGTAGCAATAACTACATCAAAATCTAGCCAACCACCTTTAATTTTATCTATTAGATCATCAACTCCTACATGGTCAGCTCCCTCATTTTTTGCTTCGTCAGCCTTTTCTCCTTCTGCAAAAACGAGAACTTTAACTTCTTTACCTAAACCATGAGGTAAAATCAGTGAATTTCTGATTTGTTGATCAGCTTTCCGGGGATCTACACCTAAATTGTAATGCACCTCAACAGTCTCATCGAAATTTGCTTTAGGCAAATCTTTCAATATTTTGATAGATTCATCTAAAGAATATTTATTGTCTTTATCTATCTTTGTTACAGCTTCTTGATAACGTTTGCTCCTCTTCATTATATCTCCTTATTGTCAATCACTACTTACTGATATCCTATCTATCCCTCTTCACCTTCAAGACTATTAACCTTCTATCTTGACACCCATACTGCGAGCTGTTCCTTCAACCATTCTCATAGCAGATTCAGTCTTATAAGAATTCAGATCTTTTTCTTTAATTTCAGCAATTTTTTTTACCTGTGCTTTGGTTACAGAACCTACTTTAATTTTATTTGGTTCTGATGATCCTTTAGCTAATCCTGCTTCTTTCCTTATTAGTACTGCAGCCGGTGGAGTTTTGATATCAAATGTAAAACTTTTATTCTTCTGGACATAAATTACTACCGGAAATATCATACCTGGTGAATCTTTTGTCCTATCGTTGAACTGACGGCAAAAATCAGGTATATTAACTCCTGCTTGTCCCAATGCAGGACCAACTGGCGGTGCAGGGGTTGCTTTACCTGCAGGCAGTTGTAATTTTATTATATTAACAACATTTTTTGGTAATGCCATTATTAATCTCCTTTAATGAGAGCTTTATGAGCTTTTGTTTTTACAATTAAGCCCCTGCTCTTTAAGCTATTCACTATTTATTTTTTTTTGTTCTTTCGACTTGATCTAAATTTAATTCAACAGGTGTAATCCTTCCGAACACAGCAACTTTAACAGTAAGCTTTTGTACTTCGAGATTAGCTTTATCAATAACTCCTTCAAACTCGGAAAAGGGACCGGAAATTATCTTGACCATGTCCCCGGGAATAAACTGATATTGTTGTACTTGTGACTCTTCTCTATCCGATATACCCAGTAATCTTTTAGCTTCAGCTTCACTCAGAGGCTCAGGTTTCTTAGCAGGTCCAAGAAAATGAGTAACTCCAGGTATGCCGATTATATAATTAATCAATTTTTGGCTCAATCTTGCTTTGATGATGATATAGCTATTGAATATTTTCTTTTCATGTTCAACTTTCTTCCCTTCTCTAATATGAAATGTTTTCTGAGTAGGAATAAGAATTTCTTCGATATCATCAGCCATATCTGTATTCTCGATACCTTTTAGCAAAGATTCTTTAATTGAAAATTCCTTTGCAGAATAGACATGTAAAACATACCATTTTTTTTCTTTTTTTTCTAATTCCATTTACTTAGCACCTAAGAATATAGCCACATAGCTATTATCATAATATTTTTTTTATAGATCCATTACCACTATCTCTTGCAGCTATAATTTTTAACCTCGAAATAGGATAAATTGTATAATTAACGAAAATATCCAGTCCACACCAGATAGGAACATTGCTACAATTGCAGACATAATAATAACGACTTGTGTTCCTTCTTTTATATCGTTTTTATTTGGGAATGAGACATAGCTTAGTTCTTGTCTAACATCCTTAAAAAATTTAACCAAACTCTTGAACATTATTACCTCTTTTACTGATCAATAAGTCACAAATACATTTCAATTAGATAGAACTGGCAGGACAGGCAGGAATCGAACCCGCAACCCCCGGTTTTGGAGACCGGTGCTCTACCAATTGAACTACTGTCCTGCATATCTATTAAACTCATTGCAGACCGTTTTATCTAGTCTTATCTAGTCTGTTTATGTATTGTATGTTTTCTGTCATATGGGCAGTATTTTTTATATTCTACTCGTTCCGGATGTAGTTTACGATTCTTTGTAGTAGTATAATTACGTCTCCCACATTCCTGACAGGCCAGTATTGCTGTATCTCTCATGATGATTCCTCTTTTAATAATCACTCATTATTGAGTTTTATTCAATGATATCACCTACGACACCGGCACCGATAGTTCTTCCACCTTCTCTAATGGCAAAACGTAATCCGCGTTCCATTGCTATA
>PWOA01000065.1 GCA_003564155.1 Candidatus Cloacimonadota bacterium | reverse complement strand
TATTAAAAATAGTCCATATATAATCAATGACACCCCTAGTAAATACAGGGCGTCGTCTATGTATTTCAATTACATCACCTCTGTCACATAGTCCGGGTCTTCGTATGGCGAAGTTGGCTTTTTCTCCATCCTCATAGCTCTATCCATAGCGTTAATCATTGCCACTAGTCCGTCTATCCTGTCAAACGACTTTCCTTTCACCGGGCGTATGTTATCATTTTTATCTACTTCTATTTCAACATTCCCAACATTCCACCTTAAAACAGGCTGCCCGCCGTGGATTAATTCTTTCTTCCTTGTAATTTCTTCTATTTTTTTCATAGGGCTGCTCATTGTCATAGCGCCCTGCCTTACTTCCACCATTTCTATACCGATATTCGCTAAATATAGCGCTGTTTCCATGGCGCTATGAGGGTCATATCCAACCTGGATTAAGTTAAACTTCTTGCTAGCTTCTTCAATTTCTTTTCTTATGAAGTTGTAGTCTATGACGTTTCCTTGAGTTAACTGAATATGGCCTTGTTTATACCAAGTCTCATAAGGCACTTTGTCAACCCTGGAGCGTTCTCTTGCGTTTTCCTCCGGTGCCCAAAACCACGGTAAAACTACCCAGTTTTTATTTATATCATCCGGAGGGAATAATAAAACAAAGGCCGTCAAGTCAAGTGTTGAGGATAAGTCTAAACCACCATAGCAAGGCCTTTTTATTAGCCTTTCTATGTCGATTTTACCTTTGCATAAGTCCCAAAAATCCAAAGATAACCATTTAGTAAGTTTGATTTTTTCCCAGGAGTTTAATCTCAGCCACCGGAAATTCTTTTCCTTTGCTAGATTATCTTTTGCTCTCACATACATGTCTTCGACTTTTACCATGTCTATTGTGTGCCCAAGTGAAGGATTAATTTGTTTCCAAACTTCAGGATCCCGCCATATTCTTTCCCAGTCATCCTCTTCTAATTGCTTTAATGATTCATGCTCCCGCCCTTTCCAAACTCTCTTATTGTCTTTATCTAGTCCATAAATCATTCCAAAAAAAGTAGGATCTTCTTTAACGCCCATTAAAATGTCCTGTGCCATCTGATGGACTTCCCAGCCGATAGAATTTCTATCAGGATCGTCTCCGGCTGTTGTTATGCAGAAGGTCAAAGGCTGCGTTCTTGCATCTCCGGCTCCGTCAGTCATAACATCATATAAATTTCTGTTCGGTTGTGCGTGCAACTCGTCAAATATACAAGCGTGAACATTTAATCCGTGTTTTGTGTATGCTTCAGCACTCAAAACTTGATAAAATGACTTAGTTGGCATATAAACTAATCTTTTCATTGAAGGTATTATCTTTATGTGTTTGCTTAAAAGCGAATCCTGCTCCACCATAGCGCAAGCAACATCAAAAATTATAGATGCCTGCGCCCTATCTGCTGCGCATCCGTATATTTCAGCTGCCCATTCATCATCAGAACACAAGCAAAGTAACGCTACCCCAGCCCCTAGTTCCGATTTACCGTTTTTTTTCGGTACTTCCAAGTATGCTGTGTTGTATTGTCTATATCCGTTATCCCTTACTGTTCCAAATACATCTGAAATAGCTTGTCTTTGCCAATCTAAAAGATCAAACTTAACGCCTTTCCATTTTCCCTTAGTGTGTTTTAGCCTTTGAATAAACCTTATCGCCTTTTCTGCCTTCTTTTCGTCGAACATTTATTTCACCCCCGACAACAACCCCTCCCCGTCGTCTTCTTCTGGATGCTGCACCTCAATTCCAGCACGCCAAGAGGCACCAAGCCCAAATTGAGCCGCTAGTTTCTCATATTGTGTTTGCGCTTTATCTGCTCTGATAGAATAAGGATTTTGTGTTTTATAACCTTTATCGCCCATTTCCAAAACAGCACCTTGCTTAAGGGATTTTTCCCTGTATGCCCTCCATTCCCCATACGCCAAGCAAAGCATTTCAAATGTATCTATATCAATATCAGTTAATAGCCCGTAATTATAAAGATTTTCCATGTTTCTATCCCAAAAACCACTTGCAAAGTCAATCACTTTTTCCTCTGATAAATCTTCTTTAATATTAAAAAAAGATGTCTTCTGCGGGAACTTAGGGCGTGGCTTAACTTCGTTTTTAGGTAAAGCCTTCTTCCCTGGATTCCCTTCCAATACTTTTAATGTTGTAGGCTTCTTTCCTGGCCCTCTTTTTCCCATTGCTTTCACCTTCCTATCATCCAGCCAATATTAACTTTTTGTTATAAGGGGGGTGCTCAAACCTTCGAAACTTTTCTCGAGCCTGCCCAAACGGTTTCTGGCAATGATATGGTTTGCTATATCAATCATTGCTTCTATGCTCACCTGTAAAGCATATTTCGCCGAATCGACATTCCTGAAATCTTCATTAAACTCTTCTTTGGGCAACCTTTTTAAGAATTTCAATTTATAAAGGTTGTTCAGGATAAAGGTTGTTTTGTCGTTTATGCGATCCTGATCCAGATCACAGCCCATTAAGAGTTATCTCCTTGTGTATAAAATCCTGATCAAAAGCAGATATAACCGGAGCAT
>PWOA01000103.1 GCA_003564155.1 Candidatus Cloacimonadota bacterium | reverse complement strand
ATAGTTTTAAAACTATCTTTAGTTAACGATTAAACCTCTTTCATTAAATAATCGATAATTACCGGTTTAGTCGTTGCTAAAACCTTTTTAAGCTCTTTTATTATTTCAGGATATAACTCTCCTGTCCACTCGTCCATAAATATTTTTTTAAACTCTATCGCAATTACACAGACTTGACCGGGAAATGTATCATGAGTCCATCGCGAAAAATATCCTCCGGGAAACCTTACATTTTGACGAACATCAATGCTTCTACCAAAGAAATTGTATTCTTTCATTGTAGACTGAATCTGATCGACTAATGGCAGCCATTTTTTATCCATATTACTTGTTCCTAATACGATCTCTGGATTCTTATCAGAATCATCAAAAGGGGAATTCGGTCCTCTACGATGGTGGTTATATGAATGTATATCATACACAAAAAAATTACCAAAAGTCTCGATCATTTCGTTATATAATAGCTTAACACGTCGATAAAAAAGATCATAGCCTCGAAGAGATTTTACTATTTGTTCATCGTTAGGATGTTCTCGCCTAACATTAAGGCCCCATGCATCTTTCGGATGTATGTAAACAGCTTTTTCTCGAGACCGATTCAAATCAAACTCGAACCTGCTTTGATGGCAAATAATCTTATTTTTAGCTATATCGGTAAAGTAGCCGGTCTCCGGGTCCTCTTCACGAAATCTAGTATCTTCACTTATATCTAAATTATCATTAACAAGAGAACTAACGGTATGCCCATTATGTATAGCAGTGCATATAAATGGCTCTCCGAAATTAAATAAGTACTCAGTATTCATTAATACATTATCCTTTTTTCTAGACTATTTTGATTTATATATTGATTTAAGTATATTTGAATTATTTGATAATTACTATTAAAAGACTAGCGGGATAATAGTGACTTCGGAGCTAACCTGCAATCTGATTAGACACTGCAATTGATACAATCTAAAAACTTCGAAAGGCAAGGTGTTAAAGATTTGTACATAACCTTATTACCGTGTTTTTCAAAACTCACTAAGCCATTCTCCTTTAGTTTATTAAGATGTTTCGAAATAGTAGAAATATCATATTGTAACATTTGTGTTAATTCACAAACACAAAGTGTACCTCTGTGATTAAGTGTTTCCATTATAAATAATCTTGATGGATGCCCTAAGGCTTTAAAAAGATTAGCTTTTTTTTGTAATTCCGTATAATTCATTATCCCCTCATTAATTCATTGTTATTCACTTACTAGGCCATCTTATACTATTTCTATAAGACTATTCCCAAGTATATTATGCAGTCATTTCTTCTTAGCCAGAGCATAAATACCTCGGCCTTTATTGTAATTCCCTTTTATATCACAAAAATTTAGAAATATAAAAAATGGTAGAATAAGTAACATATAAGGGAATAAAATCATTATACCGAAAACTTTTAGTTTATTAATAAGTATAATGGGAATTCTAACACCAATTATCCATGCTATATGACCAGCAATACCATAAGTATACTGTGTTTGCAACACTTCAAGACCATGTCGTGATAGTTTATCTGTTATCTCTTCACGACTGTATCCTTGGCGATAATGTTCGTCTATAATATTACAATCCTTGTTTTTACAATATATATTCGAAGGTGAATGCATTATAAAATAACCTTCCGGTTGTAAAGCTCTGCTGATATTTTTAATTACACATTCATCTTCTTCAATATGTTCCAAGACATCTATACACATAACGATATCGAATTTTTGTTGGTACTCTATCTCTATTAAGTTTTTGCTATAAAATGATATCCTGCCTGCATCAATATCCTTCTTGAAATACTCTTTACAAGTTTTCAGATAATTATCTTTTAGATCGACAGCTGTGATATCGACATTTTCAAATTTTTTGAGTAAGAATTTATCATATTGCCCCATACCGCAACCCGCATCCATTACAAACCATTTATTATGTGTTGATCTGTGGGTATTCTTAAGAGATTTTTTGCTTCGTGCTTCATACTCTTCCCCATACTTTTTTAATAGCTTTTTTACATACCAACTGCGTAAGAAGAATAAGTCTAATAGCTTCAGGAGCAGAGTTCTTTTAAGATAAGAATTACCTACAATATTTGTAAGTTTATTTTTTATTGGGTCATAAGCGATGTTACTCATTGATATTTATTCTTTATTTGAAATGTTATACTCAGACTTATTCACTCTAAGATTAGGAGGCTTATTGCCATTATCAGCATTCCAACAATTAATCCGATAATGGAATAATGGTGTTTACCATATTTTTGTGAAGCAGGAAGTAACTCATCAAAAGAGATATAAATCATTATTCCGCCCACCATCGCGAACACAAAACCAAAAACACCAGGACTCATAAAGGGCATTAAAACAAGAAATCCAATAACAGCTCCTAAAGGTTCAGCCAATCCGGAAAGAAATGAATAAAGAAATGCTTTTTTTTTATTACCGGTTGCATAAAATATCGGAACCGATACAGCTATACCTTCAGGTATATTATGGAGGGCAATAGCTATAGCTATAGCTATTCCTAGTGCAGGATCATGAAGAACGGCTAAAAATGTAGCTAATCCTTCGGGAAAATTATGTATTGTTATAGCTAAGGCAATAAAAATTCCCGTTCTATGAAGTTTCTTGGAATCTAAATTGTTGTGCTCCTGCTTAACTTTTTCACTTAGTTTTTCAATATCTTCCAGTTCTGGCAGTTCATGTGGATTTTCAAAAGAAGGTATCATTCTGTCAACAATACCCATAAAAAGAATACCAGCAAAAAAAGCTATAACATTGTACGTTGATCCAATACCATATCCAAAGGTTTCAATCAATGATGCCTCAGCTTTTGGGAAAATCTCTATCATTGAGACATATATCATAACTCCAGCGGAAAATCCCATGGATACACTTAAAAATCCAGTATTGGTTCTTTTAGAAAACAATGCTATAAAGCTTCCTATTCCTGTCGACAATCCGGCAAACAATGTTAAAAGAAAAGCTAAAACAATATTACTATGAAACACAATAAGCCATATCTTTGAAATAATCAGATCAGTTTTTCATTTGATTTATAAGAGAATCGTATAATATTCAATCTCATGGTATTTATACTTAACCTTATTTAATAATGACTCATCATAGATTATTTAGATAGTGTTCTAATTGAGTGTCAAAACCAACATATCCATCATAATATAGAGATATAATCGGTACTGAATACTTGAGAGATATATTCTTAAGAATGACACTGCTTATAGTTCCCGGCATACACCCAAACGGCGCAACATTAACAATCATCCTGACACCTTGTTCAATAAAGCAAAGCGACCTGCCCACTGTCAGAATAGCTTCTCCTCTTACAGATTCCGAGATATAGGGTTGGGCTTTCTTAATAATAGAGCTTAAATCAGGTTCAATACGGTCAGTTAAAATGCCTTCAAAAATTGAATAATATTTAGACTCATAGTGATTGACTAATGAAGAAGCAATTGTTTCTTTAATCTTATCGGTTAAAGGCTTTTTCTTATAATGTGTATTTAGGTAATTTGTGTAGTGTAGCCACTCCATAAAAGGAGTTAACCATGCCTCAGCTTCATGTTCTTCAATTTTTTTGATAAGATTGTCATTTGAGAATGGAGAGCTTCGTACATATATTTCGCCAACAACACCGACTAAAGGTTTTTTGTTTTCAAAATCAATTGATAGATTATCGATACTCCTACGCAAAGACTTAAGCACACTAGTAATTTTCGCTTTTTTTTCTATCGCTCTACCAAGCAAATTTAAATATTTGCTTAGTATTTCTTCAATCTGATTATTATTATGATGAGGCCTTAACTTATTGCCCAACTTATTCATTATATCAGTAATTATTATACTTTTGACAAGTTGCATACGTAATCCCGGAGGAAACCCGGCATAATCATTTTCGGAGTTGACCGATAAAATATCAATATCAATATCATTTCTCTTTAAAATCGTTTTGTGTAAAAAACCATATTGTCCGAATCGACAAGGTCCTGAAGCACAGGGCATAAATACTGATATTTGTGACTTACTGTTTGCTTTATCAGGCTCGTGGGAGTTGAATGGTTTTTGGGAAGTGTTATTAGCCTTATCCTCAGTATTTTTTTCATGAGTATTAAAATAATCTATTATTGAGCCAAGCGTTGATGCTGCGGGTAAACATTCAGAACCTCTCAAGTAAGATTTTCCTAATTGAAAAGTATTAATATCTTCTTTTACTAAGGGGATAGCATTATATCCATAACTCTTAAAAGCTTTACTCGTTAGTATAGTACCTAAAGGATTCATAGGTGGTATGAGCAGTGTTTTTTTTGAAATACGATCTTGAGATTTTAAGCAACTACTTGTTTGAGTTTCATTTTGTTTTTTGGGAAGAACTCTCATTTCCCGTTTTTGATTTGTTTGACTAATCCGGTTATTGTCTATTCTATCAAGAAATGCTTCTATTCTTGTTAGATAACCGGCATTCCCGCTATGTTCATCTAACTCTAAAATCAAAGAAGGCTTTTCTTTCCAAATATCTTCTAAAGATGATAAGATGAAAGAGTCAGGGCCACAGTTAAAGTTGGTTAGGAATATCGGGTAGAAATCAGGATATTTAAGCAATTGATGGGCAATTGTTATCGCCTTCTGTCCGTAAGACCAATACATGTTTTTGTATGTATCATCAATATCCTCTCTTTTAACAGGTATTAGATCGGCTGGGATTACATTATAACCATATCTTTTAGCATCTTTTATTAATCCGAGATTTAGGATATTATCATATAGATTATATGCTCTGCCCATAATTACCAGTACCGGTTTTTGCTGTGGTGTTATAAGATCATCTGATGACTTTAACGTTTGAGTTGATTCTTGTTCTGTTAATTCCGAAATCGTTCTCTTAGCCGTTTCAAAAATAAGTTGCTGCTCTTCTTGATAACTGTCTAGTGCTAAGGTAAAGGATTTCGCAACCTTATCTTTTGATATACTCGTAACATCTTGTAAAGATTCCCATAAAGAATCAATATTGTCTTCTTTTTCTTTACTTAGATCAATCACCGGAGAAAGAATGTTATCTTCAGCTAACCCATTGTATTGCATAATACTTCTTAATATTGCAGGAAGGCCTTGTGTCATAGGACAAAAATATGAGTTACTCGTTGCAGGGTTATTGGTATCTTTTATCAAATAAGGAACGAACAAAGGTAGTAGCTTTTTCTCTAAAGCATAGATAATATGTCCAATAGCCAGTTTTAAGGGATAACATATCTCATTGGGACTGTAGCTTAAAGATGTTGAAATTATACTTCTGTTGGTATCGGGGAGCGTAACAACGTCAAAACCTAAATTCTGCCAGAAATATTGCCACAGAGAATTATGGGAAAAGAAGTGGAGAGATTTTGTGATATATATAGTTTTGTTTTTCGGCAAATTGTTATTCCCCGGGTAATTGATATTTTCATTTAATTCTCGGTCATTAGTACGTCTTTGTTGTAAATCTAGAGAATCTATTGCCGGATGAGAAGTTGATGTTTTGTTAATTTGGCTAATAAGTCGAAAATAATCTTTATAATGTTGGTTCTGGATATTCTTTTTTGTAGATTTTTCTACTCCTTCCTTGCCACATTGATGCCCCCAAGATACAGTTCCTGATTCTGATTCAAAATATATAATACGGCAATTATTATGGCAATCACGACAATTTTTTTCCTTAAACTCAATTTTTTCGGAATGGATAGAAAATCCTTTGAATTTAGTACGTATTTCTTTTGTGCTTGATCCTTCGATTATATCATTTCTGATAATCTCTGCAACCCCAATTGCTCCCGTAAGATGACTGTTTGGAGATGTTATAATCTGCTTATTTAAAATATTGCTAAAAGCTTCAACAAGACCTTTATTGCGAGCAGTAGCACCCAAAAAAAGTATGGGTTCTACTATCGGTCTATTCTGAACTACTCTGTGTAAATAATTGCGGCACACGGAATATAAAAGTGATGCAACTACTTCTGGTTTAGAATGTCCATCGACAATCAATTTTTTTGAGTCCTGTTCCATAAATACAGTGCAACGATCATTCGTTTTGGGAGCCGGAACTCCACGACAAAGGTTTTCAAAGTCATCTAATTTAAAATTCAGATTTTGAGCTTGTTCCTCTAAAAAAGATCCTGTTCCGGCGGCACATACATAATTCATATTGGCATCTTTCATCCAACCATCTTCAACGAAAATATACTTTGAATCTTGGCCTCCGATTTCAAATATTGTTTTTACATTAGGAACTTCTTTTAAACCACCCTTCAAATGAGTAGTTATTTCATTGATACATTTATCAGCTCCGGCGAATACACCTACAATTTGACGACCACTTCCGGTTGTACCCATCCCTTGAATGTCAAATTTAAAAGGGTTTTCTAACATCAAACGATTAATGCCTTTCAATATATTCTGATAAGCTTGAATCGGATTACCGTGTGTTTTTCTGTATAATCCCAATAATAATTCACCAGTATCATGATGCAACAAAACTGCTTTCGTACTTGTAGAACCAACATCTACTCCTAATACAACAGGTATATTTTGACTGTAATTATTTTCGATATTTATCCCCGTTACATGTTCTTTATTCACAACACTTTCAATTACTTTGAGGCCATTACAAAGCGTTATTTCATTGTTAAAACTATCTATAAAGTAGTGCTTTTTGGGGGACTTGTCTGGGTACAAGGGCGGTTCAAATGCATCTGGCTTATCTACGTTAGTCTTTTGACAAGCACTATTATTTTCAATCAAGAATGAACTATGATCTTTTTGGGAGATATAGTTTAAACAAGATAGAGCTAAAAAAGTATCCGGTTCTTCCGGAATAACTATCATATTTTCATCTAATAACTTTGAAAAATAATGAAGAAATAGTCTATTCTTTACTAAACCGCCAATAAATAATAACTTACCGGATATATTATCTCCTCTTAAAAGAGTTATAAAACAAGCTTCAGCCATTCCCTTAACTAAACCGTTCCATAATTCTTCTATTGTGAAACCTTCTTGCTGACGATGTATAAGATCACTTTTAGCAAACACTGCGCATCGACTGGCTATACTAGGAACTCGATTCGTAATTGAGATATTGGCTACTGCTTCAAAATCTAAACCCATTCTGATCATCTGTTGATCTAAAAAAGAACCTGTACCCGACGCACAGATAGAATTAGTTACAAAGCGATGAAACCTACCTTGTTTAAGTTCTAAAAGAGAAAGACCAGCAGCACCAATATCAACTACATAACGAATATCTTTATCATAATGATCATTACAATATCTTATTACCGGTTTCGTCCAATCTATTGTTGCTATACGATTATTTAACAACTTTATCGAATCTCTGTATCTTCCGGTAATATAGCCGGTGTAATTCTGTTTTTTGATGTTTGTTTGATTTTCAAATTTTGATATGACCCCTTGAGGATCCGAATAATGCTCAATTATTATACTTTTATGATCATTAACACTTGAACCATAAGCTATTTTTACTGTTTTCGTACCTACATCGTAACCAATATATAAATCATTCATAATATTCCTAATTATCTATAAAATTTCACTATTTTTAAGTAAGTTTACTATCCGGTTATCATCTAATCAAGAGGATTTATTAGCTGAGGATAGTTGTTGTGAGTATTATTTACTTCACGTGATACCGGTATACTAGACATTGCACTGCTATCATAAGGATTAAGCATATTTTGTAACTTCTTAACATCCTTTGTAAAAAGCCAATCTCCAATATGTTCTTCTTTTAAGATGGCAGGCATTCTGTGGTGAACTCTTTGTACTAAATCATTAGCTGTGGTAGTAATTATCGCAAAAGTATCTACGTGAACATCTTTTTTTTGCATAATTGTACCGCTTCTAATCCCAGCAAAAAAAAAGAGCTGCTGATCTTTGAGAGTGAAAAAATATGGTTGCTTATCATTAGATCGCCATTCATAAAATCCATTAGCAGGAATTAAGCATCTGTTATTTTCAAATGCATCCTTGAACACACTCTTCTCTGCAACAGTTTCTGCTTTAGCATTTATAATATTAAAGGTTATGACTTTCGAACCATTTCTAAAATGTGGCAGAAATCCCCACCTTACCAAAGAAAGAACTTGAGAATTGTTCTCTTTAACTATTAATGGTACATCACTACCAGGTGGTATGTTATAACATGGATGCCACATAATCTTTCCGGTTAAAGCATCACAGTATTTAATTATTGTCATCATATCAGAAAATAGAGCAAATCTACCACACATATTGTTAATCCTTTTTAAATATCCTTACATCTATTGGCTTTGACAACTGGTAATTCAGCAAATGAAGTGGTATACTTTGGAGAAAGTAAATCCCGCCGCATTCTCCAGTTTTGTTTTATCCCTGCTCCTGCAAATGTTAAAGTGCCCTGTCCCCATTTACTATTAATATTATCTACACATTTCATGACATCAGAGCGATAATCGTCGGGATAAGAACTTATAAAAATATCTTGGGGTACATCTTCTTGCCGGATAATCTCAGTTATCATAACACCAACTTTTTTGTACTTATAACCTTTACGATAGATAGCTTTGAGAATTTCTTGAGATATATTGCAAAAATCGGGTGGATAAGCCGAATAACCGGGAAGTATTGCTTCTCGGTAATTAGCGTACTGAGGCTCGTCCTTGAAAGGATTGGTAGTCAAAAATATTGTTATTCTCTTCGCTGCGGAGTTTTGTTGACGTAACTTGTATAATGCAGTAATACAATACGATGAAAGAGCTTCACCCAACTCATTTATATCTGTAACCGGTTTGCCAAAAGAGCGTGAAGAAACTATACTTTTACGCGGTTCTTCATAACTTTTTTTCAATAAATCACTACCTTGTACTTTACTAATTGATACAGATTTTTGACTATCTCTTACCCCATCCCGGTGTTTGAAACAAGTATAATCTGAATTTTCTTCTTTCACTTTATTTATGCAGGAGATATTATTGTTTTCTATATTTTCAATGTGAGGCTTACCTCGCAGTTCATTAACCATCCTCAAACCAATTACTGTCATATTTTTTAATATCCAGTTATCATCAACCTGAGTTAATTGCCAGGCATTGTTTATCCCATTACGTTTTAGTTTCTCCGCATAACGATAACCAATACCCCAGATATTTTTGCAATCAGCAGCTTCCAGAACCTTCCGTCGGACTTGTTCATTATCAATAACAAAAACCCCTAAGTTACTTTTATTCTTTTTTGCTAATATATTTGCAGCTTTAGCTAATGTTTTTGTGGGAGCTATACCAATTGAAACCGGTATACCTGTACATTTAAGAACAGCTTTTTTTATTTTTTTACCGTATTCGATGAGATCATGCTCTGCTATTCCCGTCAAGTCGAGAAATGCTTCATCAATTGAATATACTTCTAAGTCGGGTGTAAATCTTTCTAATATTGACATTACTCTTAAGGATAAATCACCATAAAGTGTATAGTTAGAAGAGAATATTTCAATATTATGTTTACGGATAAGGTGCTTGATTTTGAACCAAGGAGTTCCTCGTTTAATTCCCAGTTTCTTGACCTCAGGAGATAAAGCTACAATACATCCATCATTGTTGGAAAGAACTGCTACCGGTTTGTTCTCTAAATCCGGTCTAAATACTCTTTCACAAGACACATAAAAGTGATTACAGTCTACGAGAGCATATATATTCATTTACTACCTGCGATTATTAACATAATCAAATAATAATTACAACTTATGAATAGCATATGTAACTAATCCCCATATCTTTAAATCCATCCAGTCTTCTATCTCAATCGAATCATAGCTCTTGTTATCCGGAACTAAATAGCATTTCTTATTATCTATCTTTAATCTTTTAACGGTTAGTTCATTGTCAACAACAGCTATAACTACTTTGTTATTAGATGCTTCTAATGATCTATCGACAACTAGTATGTCATCAGGTAATATGCCGGCATCTATCATTGAATCACCTTCCACTCTTACAAAATAAGTAGAATTAGGATGAGGGACTAGATAGTCGTTCAGATCTAAAGTGTCTTCAATATAATCCTGCGCCGGAGAAGGGAAACCTGCCGGTACATTCATTCCTATAAGAGGACGAAGTACTTTTTTCTTGCCATCGTAACGATATATCCCCTTTATACTGGAACCTAAATGAAAATGTCTATCTTTTTCTCCCAATTATTATTACCTCTATTATTCATTAGACATGAGACTATTATCACCAGGTCATTTAGTCAAGAAGTAAAAACGTAAGACAACAATCATAAAAAATAAAAGTTACCATTTTAACTATAAATAACTCACTTTTTCGAGTAGAGACATATTAATGTAAATGAGCCATATAAGTTCATACATCAGTCAATCTCAATAAAGCATCTGTTTCCTTAGCATACTAAAATTATATATCGCTAAACGTTATAACTGGATCCTTTCAGTGTTAACTGTTCATAATTTATCTAACTTTGGTTATAAACAGTAATCTCATTTAGAAAAGATAATAAAAATATACAAAAACCCGGACATTCTTCTTCGCAAATGAAAGCTGCTTGTTTATGTAAGATTTTTAAATTCTACGACTATCGTATGCCCAGTGCAAAAGTGCCTGCCTTTGTTTTCTACGGCAGTACCAATCGCCTTGAGTGCAATTTTTCACGATCTGTCCAATATGTCGTTTCATTGCTCGCCACCGTTTGATCTGTCGATTGTCGTCAGGGCATCTTCTGCCCATATAGTACCTGCAATACCATTGAAACCATCCCCGCGGGTCTTCCCAATATATCCAACCCTTGTTTCTCCAATAACTTAATGGCTGTGAGGCATTGATCTTGAAAAAGTTTAAATTCGGGTCATGTTTTTCATGACATAACTTAGCATTAAAAAACCACTCCTCCGGAAACTCATTTCTACAATCTGTAATATACTTGCCACCAAAAACACCAAGTTCCATCATTTGAGCTGGAGTCAATTCAGGGGTGAACTCATTAGAAAAGTTTTTACCTATAGGTTCTACTAGAGTGTATTCGTAGCCATTCTGCATTAAATCATTTACAACTATCTTTTTCTCCATAAAGAAGCTCCTTCAAAATAATTGATATATTGACGGAATTAACAATATTCGTGCGACTTGTTGCCATGTTTTTTCAACAAATATTCAATAATATTCGTAATATGTTTTCAATCTCCAGAGTTGGAACTCTTGAGATAATAATGTCCCATTCAAAGTGTTGCACATAATATTTATAATCGTATTTAGTGTTAATTCACTCTATCATTTTCACAGATAAAGTGCTTAACATATTCAATCTCATCCTTACTATCTTTAAACTTTTGGTTAATTTTCCCCTTGAGCAACTCTTTAAGAACAATACCAACATCTTTACCTTGTTGAAGTCCAATTTTCATTAAATCATTACCATCCAACTCTGTTTTAATAAAGCGGTTAATTGTAATATAGCGAATAATATTATCTTTTATGTTTTTATTCTCGCAAAGAGCAACAATAAAAAGAATCGATTCCATATTAAGTTTTTTAAGCTCTATAGCAATTTCCCCTTCATCAATATAATGAACTAATGATGGAAGAATATTTCTGCAAATATAGTCAGTTTTTATCACTGATTCGATAAATTTCGAGGAATATTTAAAGCTTCTGGCAAATTTATTTTTTATCCGTAAAGATAATCCGTTTATCAAAGCAAGATGATAACAAATCCATTCATCGATGTTTTCTTTTGGAAAACTATTTTGGAACCAAATAATGATTTCAGACAAACGTTGACAGATAATTTTATTATGTGATGTGAATGAAATATTACGGTTGATCTGTTTAAGTATTTCTAATTCTTCTAACCGGGAAAAAAACTTGTCAACGGGTCCTTTCTTACATGAATAAATTAACTCTGCTTTGATTCTTTCAGGAGAAACATTTTTTAAACTTAAAAGCTGTAGACTTTTACGCAGTAAGTAAGTTGTTTTTTCATCAATAATAAAGCCAAATCTTTGTTCAAAACGAATCGCTCTCAAAATCCTGATAGGGTCTTCCATAAAACTGAAATTATTCAGTACTCTGATATAACCTAGTTTAAGATCTCTTCTGCCCCCATAAAAATCATAAAGTCTCCCGAAAACATTAGGATTTATTTGGATAGCTAAACTATTAATTGTAAAATCTCGTCTGAAAAGGTCGTTTTGGATTCGTGAAAATCTAACTTCAGGCAGACAACCAACAGTGGGATAGTGCTCTGTTCTGGCAGTAGATATATCAATACTTTTCCCATTTTTTTGTGTTACAAAGGCAGTTCCGAACTTAGGAAATGTCTTAATATGTCTACCGAATTTCCGGCAATATTCTTGGGCAAAGACTAAACCATCTCCTTCAACAACAATATCCAAGTCATAATTCGGCTGTTGCAAAATAAGATCTCTGACAAAGCCACCGACTACGTATGCATTCATGCGTAATATGTCAGCAATATGACCGGCTTGTTTAAGTTGTTCAATAATTTTTTTATCAATATTTTTATGCATTATCCCTTTTACATTATCAAAGTCGGTAGTATCAATTTTCCGGGCTGTTATAAACTGATAATGATGAATCAGCAGATCGCTACGAGTTATAATACCTGCCAATTGTCCCTTATCATCGATAACCGGTAACCTGCCAATGCCGTAATCAATCAACATTTTATAAGCATTATAGACAGATTCATCCTCCCTAACGGTTATCACATTGACCGACATACAATTTTCAACATGTAAAGAACCCATATTATGATGGATAGCTTTACCAATATCTTTTTTTGTTAATATTCCAACAACCTCATTATTTATAGCCACCAAAACTGTACTATAATTATTATTAAGTAAAAGGTTTCGTGCTGCATGAATCGGAGTATCGGGAGACACAGTATCTGCAGGGCTTGTCATGATGTTTGCAACTATACCATATTTGAGTATTTGTTGTTCAAGTTGGTTAATAATCTCATTTTTTTTGTGATGTAAATACTCTCTTTTATCTCCATCTTTAACATCCATAGAAGCAAAACCTGCTGATTTATGTCCGCCCCCACCTAAGTTATACATGATTTTATCCAGATGGATAAAATCATAGTCATTACGGGCAATAATATGTAGCTTATTTCTTCTAACCGCAAAACAGAAAACCAGTTTTAAGTTGCGACTGGCTTTTACTGTTTGTAAAAGCCATGCTAAATCATCATGAAAACCTGATAATTCTATCTTAATTTGGATAAAAGATACCGTTATACCTTTTAAAATTATCGTTTCACAGTTCGATATCATTTGATTGATAATAGCTAACTGCTGCGAGGTAAAATCTTTCGGTAAATAAGATTTTATGAAATCCAAAGATGCTCCAACAGTAAAAAGAAAAGATGCAGCTGCTAAATCTTTATGTGTAGTATTAACGTTAAGAAAATTACCGGTATCTTCGTAGATGCCGAGGGCAAATACCGAAGCTTGAAAAGGAGTCAGTTGTATACCACATCGGTTGATAAAACTTAACAATATAGTGGTACAAGCTCCGGTTAATTCCGTATGAGTGTAATCACTTATTATATCATCTTCTGTGTCGGGATGGTGATCATAGCAGATTATAACAGGTTTTTTTGTTTTAGGTTGTTTATCTTGGATATCTATAAGATACTGTCCGATTTTCCCCATCCTCTTGGGATCTCTGTTATCAAGTATAATTAGTTTTGTTATCTCTAAAGGGTTAACATTTTTTTCCTTGATTAAGTTAAAACGATACTCGTTATCATTTAAGAACAGTTTGAGATTAGTTTCAGGTGATCCTACCATACATATTTTAGCTTCAGGATAAAGAAGAGAAGCAGCTACCATTGAAGCAAAACTATCAAAATCGCAATTGGAATGACTTATTATGAGTTCCATACCGAATATCCTAATGAATGACTTTAGGTTTGATTAATTTTAATATACCGACATCTAAAAAATGTAAAACCAGGAAAAACTTTAACTGACTTGAATATGCTAAGTCTAACTATATATCTCTCAGACTATTAAGATGAAATTGTTTATGAAATAATGTCACTAAATGCATCAATATAATAGCCTTAGTTTCTCGGATAGTCGACTTCTGTAATGGGTAATCTAATAATACGTTTAAATTATTAATATTTCTTAGAGTATAAGAGGTCTCTGGTGATAACTCGATATTAGTTTCATATTCATTATAACCGGATCGACTTTCGGCTACTGAGGATAAGGGCTCAGATTTGATGTTTGTTTTTTTTAAACACCTATGGCATATAAACCCATTTTTATTTAAATCATAGTTAATTATCCTCTCGTTACCGCACTGAATACAATTTTGTTCGATAGGTATTCCCATCATGGTAAATAACCTTAGAATATATCGTAAAAATATATAATAGGGGTGAAATTCACTGCTGTTTACGTAGTGACAATAAGTAATTAATAATTTAAACAAATCCGGTCCATCGTCTTGTGGGGAATCGATTTGTAGCATTAGTTCTCCTGCAGCATATATCATTAACGATTTCTGATATTCTAAATGATTAAGATAGGTCTCAATTAATCCTGCATTACGGAGATTATATATTTCGGATTTGGTGTTTTTATAAAGTTCCAAGTTTAGTAGGTTAAATGGTTCTAAAAATCCTGTAAAATGACTTTTTTCTTTATAACTACCTGCAGCGATGACAGTTATGTTGCCAAATTGTTCACTTAAACAGTGAAATAAGACACTGGTTTCCCGGTAAATCTTACGTTTTAAGATTATTCCTTGGGTAACATATATCGACATTGTTGACAATTCATTATAAATACGAAAAGCCTCTTTAGGGACTCAATACGTTATTATGATCTTTAGGATCATTGACTTTTTGAAATTGTTTAATCAGAATAATCAGTATTATTAAAGATGGAATAGCTAACCACCAAGCTAGATTATCATCAATAATAAAGTATTCAATTCCGGGCATTTTATCTCCATATTTAGCAATGGAAATAGCAAGAGCATTGTTAGCTATGTGAGCAACAATGGGTATGTAAAGACTGTTTGTTTTTATAACTATATAGCCCATCCAGATACCAAGAATTGTTATCGGGATAAGTCTATAAATATCCAAATGTAAGATTCCAAATAAGACAGCTGAAATAATGATAGCTTGCGTGATGCCTTTTTTTTCAAATACTTTAATAAAATAGCCCCGAAACATTACTTCTTCACAAATACCAGGTAAAAAAGCAATTAGAAATAGGAGGTACCAATAAGTCCTTCCTTCTAAGAAAAAGATATTTTGAAATGCTTCGATGTGCTCCGCAGGGATTGGGAATACGATATTAATCAGTTGACCAAGCAAGGTTACCAGAATAAATAATGGGAGAGTTGCAGCAATAATAATTATGAAATTTAATGGATTCGTAGGATTAAGTCTTAAAACCTTTTTAAAACTAAGTTTTCCTAACTTAAGAAGGATAAGGGTTGGCATTAGCACAAGAAGTACAAGAGTTTTAATTAGACCTGTTTCGATATCTTGAATTTGCCAACTAATTCCAAGATAATAAAATAGCATCAAAATTAACAGGAAAAAAAGAATTGCAAAATTTGGATTTAATGCCCATTTACCATCTTTATTATTCTTAAACATGGAACCTTCTTCGGAAGTTCTAAACAGCACCGATTCATTTGTAAACAATTTAATGGAAAGAAAGATACCCAGTACAACTAAAACTAAAGTGGAAATAAAGGTTGTCATAAAGAGATAATAGTTGATATCACCGATTAAAATGTCTCTTATATTTAAGGAAACATTAATAATAGGAATCAATGATAACATAAAAGAGTTCTCAATGGCTGGAAGAGTACTGATAAGTGAAAAAAGCATTGCTACAATCATTATAGGCTGAGTATAGCTGTATCCTTCCTTCATATTTCGCGAATAAGTGGAAAGTGAAAGAAGCAAAGATGCAAAAAAGATGATCATTGGAAACATCAAGATAAAAATATATAATATATTCGCTACCGGAATTTCAATTACAACAGCTTCTGCTGCAGCTTGTGACATAATATGCCTAAAGGAAAAAAAGATACTAGCTAAATTCAAAACAATCGTTATCAGGGATATCGTAATAACGGCAAGATATTTTCCGATAACTAATTCAGTTCTCAAAGCAGCGCTAACTAAGATTGTCTCTAAAGTTTTACGTTCTTTTTCACCGGCAACTAAATCTACAGCTGCTACAGCACAACCACTAATAGAGATAAGTATGAGAAAATAAGGAAGTATTTTGGATAATATTAACCCTAATGCTTGTGATTCCGAAGCTTTATCATCATCACGAACATCAAAAACTTTTAGAATATCTTCAGAAATTTTTACACCTTGTAAACGACCTTTAATCAAGTCATGTTCAATATCTTGTAATGCCCTATACACATTAGAAAAGGCTTGCTGGCTATTCTCGTCTACACTATTATATGTAATTGAAATATCAAGGTAAGGATAACCATTATCACCTGCCACATGTTCAATATTAACAATAGCTTGTATGATTCTATCATTAAAAAGTTCCTGATAATGATTTGTACTTTGATACAATTGAATCTGTTCTCTTTCATAAAACTCTTCAATAATTTGGTGAGAATAGATATTATCAGCTTCATCGTTGACGTATATAATTACTTGTTGCTCTTGCAGCTTAATCGTCTGTCTGATCATTAAGCTGTTAAAACCAATCATCATCAAAGGATACAGAATAATTGGTACGACTATGGATGTTATTATTGTTCTTTTATCACGGAATAAATCTAACAACTCTTTACGGAATACGATTATGATTTTTTTAATACTCATCTTCAGTTACCTTATCACTTATTCCTTTATATTTATTAACAAAATGAATAAATATCTCATCTAAATCCAGATAACCGGATTCTTCTCTTAACTTCTGTAAAGAACCCTCAGTGAGAAGTCGTCCTTCATGGATCATTTCGATCCTATCAGCAATACGCTCTGCTTCACGCATAATATGAGTCGAAAAGAGAATACATTTGCCTTCATTTTTACATCTATGAATAAAAGATACTATAGTACGAGCGGTCAGAATATCAAGTCCTGAAGTGGGTTCATCAAAAACCATTATTGAAGGATTATGGATAATAGATCTGCAAATTGAAACTTTCTGTTTCATACCGGTAGAGAGAAAGTCAACTTTTCTATCAAGAAAATCATGCATATCTAATAAGTCCGACATTTGATGTATTCTCTCTTTAATAAGTTGACCCGGAACTTCATACAACCTGCCGAAATAAGTAATTATTTCTCTGGGAGTCAACCTACTATATAGGCCGGTATCGCCTGATAAAAAACCAATAGAAGCTCGTACTTTTTCCGGTTGGTTGATTATACTGAAACCATCTAAAAGGGCATCTCCATGATCAGGTTTTAATACAGTAGAAAGAATTCTCAACATAGTAGTTTTCCCAGCACCATTAACTCCTAACAGTGAAACTATCTGTCCAGCATTAGCTTTAAACGAAAAATTATCCACAGCTCTAAACTCTTCGCCATTCTTCTTTTGGAATTTTTTTGTAAGCATTTCTACTGTTATCATCTGAATTCTCCTAAGCTAAAACTTGTTATGAAAAGACGCCCTTTTATTGGTATCATCCTTGCCGATGTTGTCTGTCTATTTAGGGATAAAGTCTGTACTATCATCAAGAATTCTAATAAATTCAGTTAATAATATACTTGCCTCGGACAAATCTTTCAAGGATATTATTTCGTTTGGAGAGTGCATATAGCGATTCGCAACTGATATCAATCCGGTAGCTACTCCAGAACGTGAAACTTGAATAGCATTAGCATCCGTTCCCGTAATTCGTGCTTCAATATCGAGCTGAACTTTGATTTTTTTGTTTTTAGCTGCTTTATTTAACAGTTCAAAAACTTTAGGATTAATATTTGGACCTACCGCTAATACCGGTCCTTTGCCGACACAAATATCTCCTAATCGTTTTTTGTCGGTACCGGGATGGTCAGATGCAACTGTTACATCTATCGCAATTCCTACGTCAGGATCAATTCCATAAGAACTTGTTCTTGCCCCCCGTAGTCCAACTTCTTCTTGTACAGAAGATACAGAATAAACATTAGCAGCGACTTTTTCTTTCGAAAGGTGATGTAAAATAGTTGCAGCTACAAATACACCGACTTTATTATCTGTTGCTTTAGTAGTAACCAAATCATTACTTAAATCTTCTAAACCTGGTGAAAAAGTGACGACATCTCCAACGGATACTCTTTTTTCAGCATCTTTTTTATCCTTAGCACCGATATCTATCCACAAATCATATATTTTGGGCATCTGATTCTTACTTTCCGGTGACATAATATGAATTGGTATTTTTCCGAATACTCCGCGTACAATTCCCTTCTTATTATATATATTAACTCTCAGACCGGGTAACAAGGACGTATCTAATCCACCTATGATTTTTACGTAAAGATATCCGTCATTATCGATATAGTTGATCATAAAACCAATTTCATCCACATGCCCACTTACCATAACTTTTAATTTGCCAGTTCCTTTTTTAAAGGCAATTACATTACCATGGACATCCGTTTTAACATCATCGGCATACTTTGAAACAAAATCTCTATATACTTTTTGTGCTTTTTGTTCATATCCAGAAGGACTAGGGGTTTCTACCAAAGTGGTGAAAAACTTTTTGAATCCTGTTTCCATCAATATCTCCTTAATTTTTTATGTTTGTTATTAATAGCAAAGAGAAGAAAATTAACTAATCTGTTGTTACATTTTAACTGGTGTACGGTATAGTTAGCGTGACATCATTAAATTCCAGTTTTAATTAGTTACAAAAATTAAATTCGCTCGCAGTAAGTGAATGAATCTTCAAGTTCTCTTTGACTTAATGTTTGTTAACTTTAGTTTAGATCATGAAAGCTATATATAATCTAACATTTTATGTTTTGAGCATTAGTAATACTTTAACTGATAATATCTGGCACAGTAAACAATAGATTATCAACAATTGTTAGCTTTACCTGAAGCAAAAGGATTAATTGTTTTGTATGGTAATTCTTCTTCCTTCTTAGGCTTTTCTAACGGAACTGAACACAGGAATTTAAGTGTGTTTTTGCCTGTATTTCTGAATTGATGCTCAAGATCCGGATCAGCAAATATCACATCACCTGCTTTGAAGGGATATTCTTTCTCTGCTGTTACAAATACACCTTCTCCATCAACGACAAATACTTCATGCTCAAAACTATGTGAATGATAAGGAGTGAAACCTCCCGGACTTACTTCAAACATTCGCATAGCAAAGTTTGGGGCATTATCTTTATCTGATATCAACCACCTAATTTTCGTTTTTTTTGCACCTTCAACATTTACATCTTGTAAACCCGAATCAGTATATGGGGCAACTTTCATCTTTCCTCCGATATTATTTGATATTTTTCGTTAATTGAATAAACAACTAAATGTGGCTGAGAGGGCAGGAATCGAACCTGCCACGGACGGTTTTATCCGCCCGTTACTGGTTTTGCAGACCAGCCGGAACACCAGTCCCATCCTCTCTTCATTAAATTTTATTAATAATTTGTAAATACTAAAATGACTCAGGATAGGCAACATCAATGTACGCATTCTCGATTTCCTGTTTATGTTGTAATTCCATATTTGACAGATGATTACATGCTCTTTTGATTTCTTGATTATTGGCTCTTACAGCTAATTCCCGATAAAACTCTGCTGCCTGTTGTTCTTTTTTCATTGCCAAAGCAAAAGCATCTGCAGGTTTCATATCAATCGACAAGGGTGGTAATTCAGTTTTTTCTGCTAAGTGATAGTCTTTATTTGGTTCATCAAATCTGAAATGTAAATTGACATCTTTTTTAATTTCTTCCAATAAAGCTTTATGACCTTGTTCTTCACCAGCCAGTTCTGAAAATATTTTTACTAAACCGAAATCTGTTAAAGATTGAGAAACTCGAGTATAGAAATTATAAGCTTCGATTTCTTGTTCTATAGCCATATCAATTAATTCTTTGAATCCTTCCGTTACCATATTAATCTCCTAACAATATTTAATATACAAGCTGAAACAGTTTTTCATAATCGGTGTTATGCTCAATCGTAAGACGCGTAACAATATTTCCGAGAAAGAAAATTAGTCAAGGAGTATCACATGACATACTAAATATGTTGACTATTAAATGTGATGTTTATTATGGGACATTGTTCATATTTAGTTTTATTTAATATAATTGACTACGTATAAATAAAAGAAACTTACTCACGAGGAGACTTGAATGAAAGTTGTTTTATTTTTAATATTATTATCAATTTTTTCTCCACTACTTTCTGATCTTACTTTATGGGAGAAAGCCAGAGAAATAGCGAAGGCTAACTGGAATTTGGTTCCATCGGAGACACAACATTTTATTGTTATGAGAAATACTCGTAATAATAACGTAATATTTGATTTTGAAGTTAAAATTACACATAAATTGGATAATGAGAACAACATTATAAATGAATTAATCGATGTTAAGAGTCAACAAGAAAATTCAACTTTAGTTTATGAAAGAATCGAAGAATTACTTGCAAGAGACATTACACCGGAAAAGACTGGGATTTTATTAACTATAGAAGACGATAATCCTGGTTTAGAATTACTCGATGGGATTACAGAAGTCGAGGACAAACAGTGCACAACTTATCAATTTGTTTGGGAAACAACGATCAATGAAAGAGACATGATTTTTGAAGGGAAAATGTGGATTGATGTAGAAACCGGAGCACCTGTTCATGCTACACTATCATTACAGAATACTCCTTTATTTGTAAAAAACATGAAAATCGAAAAATCATTTTATTATGATCCGGTTATCAATCTTTGGTACGAGAATGAAATTATGAGTATCACCGAAATTGTTATCCCCTTCAGAAGAATGACCCTTGAAACTAAACAGAAATTATTAGATCCATGGTCCTATAGCGTAGGTAATGATTAGTTATGAACAAAGAATTTTATTGAATAGATTTTTAACAATATAACCATTACATCTAAATAAAGATAGTCTTCTCTCTAACATCTTTGAAGATATTTAGTTATATTACAAAGAAAACGATAATTAGATTAAATCTAAATCAGAGTTCAACTCCTTGATCCTCGAAGTAAAATCATTCTTAATAGATGAACTAAAGTCATTAAAGTTGCTGCAACATATGTTAAAGCAGCAGCATTTAAAACATTTTTTGCACCTTCAATATCTTCTTGAGTTGTTACCAAACCGTTATTAAGTTCCATCATTGCTCTTTTAGATGCATTAAATTCCACTGGTAATGTTACTACATGAAAAAGCAAAGCACCGGCAAATAATATAATTCCGATGTCCAATAAGAAAGGCATTGAAAACAAAAAACCGATAAAAAATATGGGGAAAGCTGCCGTTGTTCCGATACTTGCTACCGGTAAAATAGTTGCTCTAATATTAAGTGGGACATAGTTAACCGCATGTTGCACAGCATGTCCGACTTCGTGAGCTGCAATACTAAGAGAAGATACTGACTTGCCATAGTATACATCCTGAGAGAGACTAACAGTCTTGATTCTCGGGTCATAATGATCCGTTAAAACTCCTTTTACCGGTTTAACTTGAACATCATGGAGCCCATTTTTATCTAAAATACGCCTGGCAACATCTGCGCCGGATATGCTTGAAGAGTTATGTATTTTAGCGTATTTCCTGTAATTACTTTTAACTTTATTTTGAGCGTAAAAAGCCAATAAAAGCACAGGTATAAGTAATATGATTGTCGAGTCATAAAAGAACATAATCATTTTTCTCCTTAATTATCAATAAATAATGAGATCGAGAATAGTTAATTTAGCCATAATCACTTTATTCAAAATCCTTGATCTTATATCAGAACGAACCTACTTTAAAAAATGTATCAATTTGTTCAATTCCTGACTTCTTGGCTTCTTTTAATGATCCGTAAAACAGTAATTTTCCACTATCTAAAAAAATTATTTTGTCGGCTATACGGTGAATACTAGCTAACTCATGAGTTACCACAACTACTGTCATATTCAATTGTTTTTTTAGATTGATTATCAGTTCGTCTAGAGAAGCACTGGTTAGAGGATCAAGTCCAGCTGATGGTTCATCACAAAATAGGATATCGGGGTCTAAAGCAATCGCTCTGGCTAAAGCTGCTCTTTTTCTCATTCCACCGGAAAGTTCTGAAGGATTCAGATATATTGCGTGACTTAAGTTTACTAAATGCAACTTAACTTCAATAATTTTTTTTATAATTTCTTTTGGCAGTTTTGTGTGCTGCTCTATAGGAATAGAGATATTGTCAAATATATCAACCGAGTTTAATAAAGCACCATTTTGGAATAAAACACCTATTCGTCTGATTATTGCTTGATAATCCATTTCATCAATTTGAGTTAAATCATACCCGAAAACTTTTATCTGTCCCGAAGCCGGTCTTTGCAGTTGAAGAATATTTTTCATCAAAGTGGTTTTACCGCAACCACTGCTGCCCAATATTACAGTTATTTCTCCACGGTTAATATCAACAGATATATCATCGAGTATAGTTTTTTCACTATACTTAGCAACTAAGTTTTTTACCTGAATTATTGGTTCTGAATTATTCATTAATATCCTTTGAGTACTCAATATTTTTTCAACTTACAACATAATTTATTGATATCGATTTTAGGCTAATAGGCATTTGCTAAGGTAAATATAACAAACTAAAAATTACATCGATAATAATAACGGTAATAATTGACGTCACTACCGAATAAGTTGTAGCTTTACCAACACCTTCAGCTCCGCCTTCAACCTTAAGTCCGTAAAAACTACCAATAATAACGATTGACCAACCAAAAAAGGTACTTTTTATCATGGTAATTAACAAATCTTTTAAGGTTAAAACATTTAATAGTTGATTGTAGAATGCGGTCGCACTTATGTTCAAGTAAAGAATTGCGACAAAAACACCACCTAAAATACCTATGATAATCGAGAGAATAACTAATAAAGGCATACAAACACTCATTGCATAAAACTTAGGAACAATGACGTATCTAATTGGATTAATAGACATCATCTTCAGAGCATCGAGTTCTTCCGAAACTTTCATAGTAGCAATTTCCGAAGCTATAGAAGAACCACTTCTACCGGAAACGATTATTGCTGTCATCATTGCTCCCATTTCAGTCAACATTGCATATCCAAGCATATCAGCAATGAAGATGTCAGCTCCAAACATTCTAAGCTGTACTGCAGCCTGGAGCGATAAAATTAACCCGATAATTAATGATAAAAGAGCTACTATGGGAACCGCTTCCATGCCTATAAGGAGAGATTGTTGTGTAAAAGAACCTTTTCTAGCTCCTTTTTTTCTCCAGATACCTAGTATTGCCCAATAGAAAACATCCGATGCAAGTATCATTATTTCGTGTAAAGATGTTATGAAGGATATAACTAAGTCTCCAACTAATACAAAAAAGGGATCTTTACGTTTTCGGGAATACGTCTTTACGTCAGTTTGGCTAAATACCTTAATTGTATCATTAATATCCTTAGTAACATTTTGATATAGTTTATCAATTGGTAAGTCTAAATTATTTTGATCTTTTATGGTACTAGCTATTTCTTCAATAAATAATGAACCGGCACTATCAATCGAAGTTACATGTTTTAAATCAATTATTTCTATGCCGGTTAAGTCATTAATTTGACTTAATTGTTTCCAAAGTAAGGGAACTGTAAATTTATCTATATCACCTTTTAGTAATATTTTCTTATTTTCTACAAATAAGTTTTCACTGTTTTCATGAACTTTTTTCATAATACCTATTGTATAACATGTTATAGCATGGTGTTATTTACCCAAACATTAGTAAAGGAAATATGTTAACCTAAGAAATACATTGTGAACGATTTCGGTGTAATCCCTAATGTCTTTATTGTAAGCTAAGTTAATTTTATAGTCGATAGCTGCTTGTCTTATTAAGCGGAGAGAAAAAATATTTTCCCAGTTATACGAACTAGACTCATCACTGCTAAAAGGGAAAAGAAAATCAGCAGTTGTATTATAAGAAAGGTTAAAAGGCAAATGAAAGTTTGCTAAAACAGACAACTCAGTTCCCTCTCTATATGATGAGTCAATATGGCGATAAACATCGAAATACTCACCTTCAATAATTTGAGTTCCTTCAAATCGAAATACATTTTTATATATATCTTGTCTTAAGCCAAACCCAAATCTAACATTGAGTGAAGCTTTCGGCCTATTTAAAGGCCTGAGATTAAATCCCACTCCTTCTCTGAAAACTAAAGGATATAATGATTGTCTGATACGAAAACTTGTTCTATCCATATAATCTTTTATATGAGTTCCATCTGAATCTTTAAGCCTAAAGTTTTTTGATTCAGTCAGATAGAGATATTCATCAAAAAGTTGGGTTTCAATGTCTGCACGTGAATAAACACCTATAAATCTCGAAAAATAGTAAACAAAAGTATTTCTAAGTTTAAAACTATCGGATGAAAGACGAAAATCTTGATCACTTTCCCTCGTAATACCCAAGTCGGTCAGATTATGTGAAGTAAAGTAGTAAGGATAGCTATCATAATTTAGTCTGTTATCAAATTGAGTGTTTATAACATACGACATATTCGGGTTGTCTCTATCTACTGTGTTATCTCTGATAAGATTAAAACTGCCGTGAATCGTGCTGGAGACTCTCCAATCTCTAAGCTCTCTGGTATGTTCAACTCCTTCGATCAAACCCGCACCTTTAAGTTTATTGGTCTCGGAATCGATTACCATAGTGATTGTTCTTAGTTCACCTTTAACGATATCAACTGTAAAAAAATCTTCTAATGTATTAAATGGATAATTGTTTAGTACTATTTTATAAGAACCAGGTTTCAAGATCCAGGTTTGCAGCTGTTCACCGAACTCTTCTAAAACCCCTTGTCCGTATCCATAACTCTCTGCATTAGAAATAGAAAATAGTTCATACTGGTTATCAAGAGTATTTCTATTTTCATCTATTACTCGAATCCTAAGTCCTCCCCAGTCAGGCTCAATAAGATGTGTATAATCTCTAATTATTGTTATGTCTCTCGTCATTCTTTGGTGTTCGGCTCCCGATCCATAGGTTAGAGTGTACTCTCCTGGGCGTAAAAAGATACTTGTTCCCATTCTCTCAAAATAGTTTGCATTCTGTTCTTCACTATAAAGGGTATAAAATGGTTCTGAGTCCGGATTTGACATAGCAGGTAAAAATAACCTGCCTAAACCGACAATATCCCGCTGACTTTCTCGAATCAACTGTTCTCTTGGAGTAGACATTAACCATGTTTGTATTTGTTCCTCTGTTAATCCAAATTCTAAGTCGGATCTTTCTGGAATTATTTTTTTAGCAACATCTTGATCATCTAAATCAATATCCTCTTCATCAACATCTAAGGCTACTTTTATCTCTTCATCATAAACTTCGAATTTCTGGAGGATTTTCGCAATAAAGACATCTGTCTCTTGTTTAATAATCATACTTATCTGTTGGGCAAACACTTCGATATTATCTGAAAAAAGCTCTACTTCTTTTTTGAATGAATGCCTAACTACATATTCCAAATCATCACTACGGCGAAGAAATATATCCATGTCTATATTGGCTGCGATATAATAATCACTTTGAATCATTTCCAACTGATTTACACTTGTAACAACTTCATAATGGGGTCTTTCAATTAAGAAATCTCTTTGTGTAGTAGTAAATGTATTATACCTTACTAAATGGTTGCTTATAGCATCAGGAATTGATCCTGAAAGACGAACAGCCCATAAATCATTATCAGAGTATTCAATTTTATGATGAGAGTATCGAATAACAATTTGACTCCTATCGTAAACTCGCGATATTCGGCTATTAGAGACTTCTACTCTAAAAGGTAATGGATCTGTTAAGATTAAACCTGGATTATCAGGTACGGGATTATAATCGATTATATAATAATGTCGTTCTATGGGTGGACTGCTGCATCCAATAATCACAGTTATCAGAAACAACAGTATAACTATTAAGATATGATGTTTTATTTTTTTGCAGTTTAGAATAATATAGTTCTTCATATTGATCTCCATACTAAATGTGTTAGTGAACCGAATTTTTAAATAAAAAGAGCATCTATTGGTCTTTGGTACTATCCGTATGATAAATTATTGCATGTTAATCCTGTTTGTTAATAATACTACCTTCTCCTTAAGATCAAACTGGGATCTTCACTTAGTAATCTTGAGAATTCTTCTAGATTATCTATTGCTTCTTTCATAGTTTCTAAACTCATTAAGATATCTCGCCGGCTACGGATAATCATCAAATCAAGATGAGTAAAAGTTTGATTAGCTTGTCTTACAGCATCATTAAGTTCATCAATTAGCTTATCTATATCTGTATCAACCACTTGTTCGGTAAAGATTGCAGTGTTAGTTAATATTGTTTCTACTTCGGGTGAATTCACTATTTCATCCACTCTTCTAGCAGCAGCTAAAGATGTCAAACTAACCTGTTCCAAATTGATTAACAGATTTGCAAAAATTTCCTGGTTTTTGGGGCTTGTCAAAGAATCGACATTACTTAATACTCTATCAAGTTTAGCTGTTATTTCCTCGATACTTACAGAAATGTCATCAAAAAATGTTTTACCGGCTTGTATATAAGATCCGGGCTCTAAAAGTGGTGCTTCGGGTGTGCCTCCAAAAAGTTCTACTTGTTTTAATCCTGTAATACCCACGAGTATCAAGGTTGCCTCCGTATCAACTTTTATCGGCGTTTCGCTTTCTATTTTAACTTCAACAATAACCTTATTCACATCCTGAGGATCGAAACTTATGTTCTCTACACGTCCTACTCGGATTCCATGATATTTTACTTGTGCTCCAATCTGCAAGCCACTAACAGTAATATCTTCATAAGCAATATAGTATGTGTCTAACTTTTCAAACAATCTACTACCTACGATTATAAAAAGAAATATTAATAACAGGCTTATACAAATGAAGAAAAAAACACCCAGCCTTATCTTTTGAGATCTAGTGACCATAACTTATCCTTTTTTTTCTATAATGAATACCAATGAGTATATTGTCAACACTTTTTTATAATTAATCATAGCTCGAATTTGGCTTACAAATGACGTTTAATAAACATCAGTATGTTTAAAAACTTTTTCTGATGTCAATATTCCACCTATGTTTGTATGTATTTGTTATAAACCATACCGGCGAACAAATCTAAATATCAGTTTCTCAGTTTCAACTAAGAAAAAAACAATTATTCCGATAAGTAAAGGAAATAGCCAAGACTTAAAACTAATTGGTGTTGTTTGGAAAAGCTTATTCATTAAAGGCAGATATGTGAAAGTTAATTGAAGCATAATTAGAATTCCTACAGACATAAAAACATATTTATTATCAAAGAAACTTTTGCTGATACTCGATTCATATAATTTCCTGCATGTTAATAGATAGAATAAATGACCTGAAACAAGCATATTGACAGCTATTGTTCTTGAATAGTCAAGATCAAAATAATCTGAATATTGATAATTTCTCATAAAAGTTACAAAAACCATACCACCACTTAGTAGCGACACAAAGACTACTCTCCAGACAAAATATTTATCTAAAATCGGCTTTTGAGGAGGACGGGGCGGTAATTTCATAACTCTGTGTTCCATTGGTTCCATAGACAGTGACAATGCCAATGTAACTGCAGATACCATATTAACCCAAAGGATCTGTACGGGGGTAATAGGTAGAGTGAGTCCAAAAAGTATAGCGGCTATGATAACAGTTGCTTCTGCTCCATTTGCAGGCAAGAGAAAAAGAATGGTTTTTCGTAAGTTATCATAAACCGTTCTACCTTCTTCGACAGCATTAACTATAGATGTAAAATTATCATCTGCAAGAATCATTTCCGAAGAGTCTTTGGCAACTTCAGTCCCTTTTATCCCCATAGCAATGCCAATATTTGCACGTTTTAATGCAGGGGCATCATTCACACCGTCACCTGTCATAGCACATAGCAGGTTATTGGCCTGTAGAGATTTAACTAGCCTTAGTTTATGTTCCGGAGATGTTCTTGCATAAACATTATGATCGATTGATACTTGTTTTAATTCCTCATCATCCATCTTTTCTAAGTCATCACCCGTAATCACCTCTTCGTTGTCACAAATTCCTAATTCTTTTGCGATAGTTTGCGCAGTCAGGGAATGATCACCAGTAATCATAACAACTCTAATACCGGCTTCTTTACACTCTTTTATAGCATCTAAAACCTCTTCACGAGGTGGATCAAATAATCCTACAAAACCTATAATTGTACATTTAGTACCTATATCGTCTAATTCTTCTTTATCGCTATTAACTTCACAATATGCTGCACAAAGCAAACGTTGACCTTTTTTTGCCACTTCATCGAATTTCTCCTTCCAGAATTCTTGGTCAATATCCTCTTCCTTATCACGGATCAGTTGCTTTGAACACATATCTAATAACTTTTCCGGTGCACCCTTAATAAACACAAATTTCTTATTATCAACCTCATTCATAGTGGCCATAAATTTGTTTTCGGAATCAAAAGGAATCGAGTCAATTCTTTTTGGCTTAAAATCTGATAAACCAAATTTATAAGCTAAAGTTATGAGAGCTCCTTCAGTTGGTGTACCAATAAGTTCCCAATTTCCCTCATCATTCTTTGTAATGTTAGAATTATTACATGCTGAGAAACATTTAATCAACCATTCTAATATTCCGTCTTTCCCTAAATTAACTTTATCATTTTTTTTAAGTATTTCTCCCTTAGGTTTATAGCCAACTCCTTCAACCTCATACCTGTCTTCTGCTGTTATGATTGTTTTAACCGTCATTTCATTGCGAGTAAGAGTACCTGTTTTATCAGTACAAATAACACTAACAGCCCCCAAGGTTTCAACTGAAGGAAGTCTTCTGATAATCGAATGCCTCTTTGCCATTCTCTGTACACCGATTGCTAAAGTAATGGTCATGATCGCAGGTAAACCTTCGGGAATAGAAGCAACGACAATACCTATTAAAGCCATTATTGCTTCATAGATGCTGTAGCCTCTAACGAAATATGCAATAGAGAAAACAATAGTGCCAACTCCAACAATAAAAAATGATAAAACAATTCCAAATCGTTCAATTTTTTGTAATAATGGCGTTGTTATTTTTTCAACATCTGTGAGCATCTGAGATACTTTGCCTATCTCCGTTGACTCTCCTGTTGCTACTACAACACCTTTACCTTCTCCACTTGTAACAACTGTTCCCGAAAAAACCATACAGTGTCGATCACCAATTGTTGCATCTTCTTCTGCTATATGCGATTTTTTATTAACATCATTAGACTCTCCGGTAAGTATAGCCTCATCTGTTCTCAAGTTCTTAGAACTTAAGATTCTTATGTCGGCAGGAACTTTATTACCTACGCCAATTATTACTATATCACCGGGTACTAAACCTACAGCATCAATATTACGTTGTTTTTTATCTCTTATGACAGTTGCCTCGGGAGAAAGCATATTCTTTATACCCTCTATAGCCTTTTCAGCTTTACCCTCCTGTATAAATCCGATAAATGCATTAATTATAACAACGGCAAGAATAACAAAAGTATCAATCCAATGACTCATTAGGGCTGTTACAACAGATGCTATTAAAAGTAAATAGATTAGTATGTTATGGAATTGCAAAACAAATCTTTTAAATGCACTCTGTCTTCGCCCTTCGGGGAGCTTATTTTTTCCATATTGATCTAAACGTTTCTGGGCTTCGTCTTCTGCAAGTCCCCTATCTGAAGTAGTATCAAGCTTATCTAAAACAACATCCTCATCCATATTGTGCCATTTAGTGCTATGTGATTTTTGTTGCTTTGTATCATCCATTGCTAACCTCCCTATTTAAAGACGAAATTTTATATAAACTAGCAAATAACTAACTTAAAAAACACTTCTCCGTTTACCATATGTCATAAATTGATTTGTAACACGAATTATCGTTCTCTTGCCAACTTAAAATACCAAGTTTAAATGGATCACTAATCTAAAATATTCTTGTTTTCGGAAGAAACAGGTAATTCCTCAACATCTCTTAACTTTCTCTCTATTGCTCTTGTTCTGGTTCCAATCAAATCATCCAATTTCTTATTAGCGCCTAATATACTCTTTTGAGTTTCTTGCAAGACATTACCGAAGTTTCCAAACTCTTTTTTTATCTCTCCAAGCAACTTCCAGACCTGCCCGGAACGTTTTTCAATAGCAAAAGTTTTAAACCCCATCTGTAAACTGTTCAAGAGTGCTCCTAATGTAGTTGGTCCTGAGATAACAACACGATATTTTTGATGAATCTCTTCAAAAAGTCCTATTTTGCTCAAAACCTCTGCATAAAGTCCCTCCGTGGGTAGAAACATTATCGCAAAATCCGTTGTAAAAGGAGGATTGATATATTTTTTGGAAATATCTTTGGCACATTGTTTCATTCTTATTGCCAAATTTTTCCGATTTTCTTCTATTATTTCAGTGTCTCCATTATTATAAGCCTCTTGCAATTGATAATAATTTTCCAACGGGAATTTCGCGTCTATGGGTAAATATATAAACTTGCTGTCCTGGTCTCGTGAAGGAATTTTTATTGCATATTCAACCCGAAAATCACTATCTTCTTTACATTTCAAATTTGATTCATATTGATTTCTGTTCAATATTTGCTCTAGAAGATTAGCTAGTTGATATTCTCCTAATATACCTCTATTTTTTACATTAGAAAGAACTTTTTTCAGATCACCTACACCTGAAGCAAGGTTTTTCATATCTCCTAAACCTTGATGTACTCGTTCTAATCTATCACTAACTTGCTTGAAGGATTCACCAAGCCTTTTTTCGAGAGTTGACTGTAACTTCTCTTCAACAAGGTTCCTCATCTCATCAAGTTTACTACTATTTACAGATTGCAGTGAATTAAGTTGCACGTATACAGTCTCTTTTAATCTTTCAATCTTATCTTCAAAAGATAAAAGTCCGGCTTTCATTTCCTCACGATTTTCTTTAGAGTTTTCAGAAAGCTGTTTATTGAGATGATTAAGGTTAATAGTTAGGTTTGTATTAAAAGAATCTTTAATTAAGCTTAACATCATTTGTATTTCTTCTCTCAAGCCTCTAGCATTTTTATTGAATTCTTCCCTATTTCGAGCCGAATCATCGTTTATTGAAGAATACATCTTCTCCACGGTAGCTTCCAAACTTGATAATCTTACGTATAAGTTAGGCAGTTCATTAGAATTTTTTCTTAAGAGAATAATAAGCAAAATTATTATACCGATTATTTGAAAAGCCAAGATAATAATTACCGATAAACTCATTATAATAATCTAAATATTTTCTGTATAATTTAAGGGTATATACGGTAAATCATTCTAGGGAAAGGAATTGTTTCCCTTATATGTTTGACTCCGGATAACCAGCCAATTAATCTCTCTAATCCAATACCGAAACCGCTATGAGGAACCGAACCGTAAAGTCTTAAATCTAAATACCATTGATACTGTGCCATGGGCAATTTTTCATCGATCATTCTTTGTTTAAGAAGATGATAATCATCTTCTCTTTGAGAACCACCGATTAATTCACCAAAACCACGTGGAGCCATCAAATCACTGCCAAGAACTAAGTTCCTATCTTTGGGATCTCGTTTCATGTAAAAAGCTTTAATACTTTTCGGCCATTTTTCTATAAAAAGTGGTACGTCAAGATCCCGGGTTAACATAGTTTCTTCTTCAGCTCCAAAATCATCCTCATATCCGATATTGATTCCCTTATCGCGTAACAAGTCTATTGCCTGTTTATGAGTTATAACTTTGAATGGGGCATCTGCTTTTCTTAATAATTCGACATCCCTTTCCAGTATATTAAGATCTGCAAGATTATCTTTGATTACTTTTCTCAAAACAAATCTAATCAATTCCTCTTGAATTTGCATGCTTTCATTATGCTCGACAAAAGCCGCTTCGGCATCCATCATCCAAAACTCAGTGAGATGTTTACGAGATTTAGATTTTTCAGCTCTAAAAACAGGTCCGAAATCATAAACTCTGCCTAAACTCATTATACCGTTTTCGAGATACAATTGACCCGATTGTGACAGATAAGCTGTTCCCTCATCAAAGTAAGGTACTTCAAAAAGAGTTGTTGTCCCCTCACACGCATTGGGAGTCAGAATAGGTGAATCAAAACGATAGAAACCATTATTGTTTAGAAAATCACAAATAGCATAGTACACAGTATGTCTGATTCTCATAAGTGCCCATTGCTTAGATGATCTCAACCATAGATGCCTGTGTGTGAGTAAAAAGTCTGTTCCATGTTCTTTCTTAGAAATGGGATATTCAGCAGCAATCTGGATTATTTTAATATCAGTAACTGCTAATTCGAAAACATCTTGTTTTTTGGGATGTTTTTTGGGGATACCGGTTATTTCTAAAGAAGATTCCAAAGTTAGTGACTTTGCTTTATTAAAGGTCTCTTCATTTAAGTCAGGCTTAAATGCAATTGCTTGTAATTCTCCACTGCCATCGCGAATAATGATAAAAATCAGTTTTCCAGATGAACGGACATTTCTGACCCAACCCCTTAATTTGACTTCTTTATCAAGATAATCACTTATATTATGTATTAATACAGTCTCCATATAAAGTTACAGCTCCTTAAATATTATTAATTACAATAAAAGATATGAGGTAAAATAAGTACCCAATAATTATTACGAGATATAAACAAATATTAACAACTCGATTTACATTGTAGAGTCTTTTATTTTTATTTCATTAGATATTTCCGAAGCAATTTTTAATGCTTCAGTGCCAGCTTTGCCATCAACCGTTGGCTTCTTACCCGATGAAATGCAATCAACAAAAGACTCTAACTCCAATGTCAGTGCATCTTTTTTAATGTCAGAGGCATCTAATTCCTGCAGGTCAACAAGATCATCGGTATTAACATTATTTTTGTTTAATAATAAGTCCTGCAATAGCTTATCAAAATCTTTCCCTCTTTTCAGAATTGTTACATTCTTATTATGAAAATCTAATGAAAGATATGCATCGCTTTGGAAGAAACGTATCTTTCTCTCACGCTTCGTAGAGATTCTACTGGCAGTGACATTCGCAGTAGTTCCGTTAGCAAATTCCAGCCTAGCATTAGCAATATCAATACTAGGAGTTAAAATCCTAACACCGGTAGCTCGAATATCTGTTACAGTACTTTTAACAAAACTCAGTATTAAATCAATATCATGTATCATTAAATCAAGAACTACCGAAACATCACTTCCTCGAGGTGAAAAAGGAGCAAGTCGATGAGCCTCTATGAATCTTGGATTTTCTATTCTAGGCGCTACTTTGATCACAATGGGATTAAATCTTTCAATATGTCCAACCTGAATTTCTAAATTCTTTTCTTTGGCTATAATTAACAATTCTTTAGCTTCGTCTAATGTAGAAGTTATTGGTTTTTCTATGAATACATGTTTACTTTTTTCAAGTGCAGTTTTAGCTAATTTATAGTGATAAGATGTAGTTACAACTATGTCAATTGCATCGACATCATTTAATAGTTTTTCGTATTCGGAGTAAACTTTAACCTCATATTTATCTGCGATCTCTGCAGCTCTTTGTTCGTTTTTATCGTATATCCCGACTAATTTACAGCCAGGTATTCCTTTAAATATTCGAACATGATGTTGACCTAAATGACCTACTCCAACTACTCCGATTTTTAACATATTTCCTCCGTGATTTTGTTATATTTTTAGCCTGAACAGTTTTGACTACAGTTATCTAAGATTTGACTATTGACAAGAAAGGATCTAAATTATTTTTAGAGCATGTGTCGGGATGTAGCGCAGTTCGGTCAGCGCGTTCGGTTCGGGACCGAAAGGTCGCTAGTTCAAATCTAGTCATCCCGACCATTGTTTAGTGTTGAAAAAAAATATCAATATTATAGAACTACAGTCTCCTGATATTCTCCGTATTCATCGCGCATCACATCACATATCTCGCCAAGTGTCGCATAAGACTTTACTGCTTCAACGATTGAAGGCATGATATTTTGATTATCCTTAATTGTCTGTCGAATAATGTCTAAATGTTTAGCGACTTTTTGATTGTCTCGCTCTTGTTTTATCTTTTGTAATCTTTCTATCTGACCTTCACTTATTCTGGGATCTACTGAAAGAAGATCAGGTTTGATTGTTTCAAGAGTTTTATACTTGTTAACACCAATGATAACTCTTTCATTATCTTCAATGGATTTTTGATATTTATATGCACTATCCTGTATTTGTTTTTGAACAAAACCTTTTTCGATGGCCTTAATCATCCCGCCTGTTATACTGATTTTTTCAATCAACTCCTCTGACCTCTGCATTATGTTTTGAGTTAATGACTCAATAAAGTATGAGCCGGCTAAAGGATCTATAGTATTGGTAACTCCACTTTCCTCAGCAATAATTTGTTGTGTCCTTAAAGCTATTTGAACAGAATGTTCGGTTGGTAAAGCCAATGCTTCATCACGAGAATTCGTATGTAAAGATTGAGTTCCGCCTAAAACAGCAGCTAATGTTTGGACTGCCACCCTTATGATGTTATTGTCCGGTTGTTGAGCAGTCAATGTGCACCCGGCAGTTTGTGTGTGAAAACGCATCATCATAGATTTCGGTTTCTTTGCATTAAACTGCTCCTTCATAATTTTAGCCCATAGTTGACGAGCTGCTCGAAACTTAGCGATTTCTTCAAATAGATCATTGTGAGAATTAAAAAAAAATGAAAGCCGGGGGGCAAAATCATCTACATCTAAACCGCTATCAATAGCTGCTTTAACATATTCAATACCGTTAGCAATAGTAAAAGCAACTTCTTGGATGGCAGTTGAACCAGCCTCTCTTATATGGTAACCGGAAATAGAGATAGTATTCCATTTAGGAACACTTTGGGCACAATAGGCAAAAATATCTGTGATGATTTTCATTGATGGACGTGGAGGAAAGATATAGGTTCCCCGGGCTACATATTCTTTAAGTATATCATTTTGTATTGTTCCGCTTAACTTATCGCCTTGAATTCCTTGTTTTTCTGCAACTGCTATGTACATAGCCAAGAGTATACAGGCAGGTGAATTTATGGTCATAGATGTTGAAACTTTATCAAGAGGAATTCCATCAAATAATACCTCCATATCTGCTAAAGAATCTATGGCAACTCCAACTTTACCCACTTCCCCCAAACTCATCTGATGGTCACTATCATAGCCCATTTGTGTCGGTAAATCAAAGGCTATACTAAGACCAGTTTGTCCTTTATCCAAAAGATACTTATATCTGATATTCGATTCCTTAGCAGTGCCGAAACCTGCATATTGACGCATCGTCCAATATCTGCCTCGATACATTGTAGGTTGCACTCCTCTTGTGAAAGGGTATAGTCCAGGAAATCCTATTTGTTCATTGTAGTTTACGTCCTCAATATCCTTTGGTGTATAAAGACGATTTACTGGTTCATCGGAAGTGGTTACAAATTCCTCTTTTCTTTCTTTAAATCTTGCTAAAGTTTTTTCAACTAATTTTTGATACTCTTCGTTTAACATTTCAAAAGTCTCATCCATTCCTTATTTCCTCCAAATTTTCTAAAATAATAAATAGCTTGAAGTTACCGTTCAAATATATCTTTATCAACTGACAGCCGGCTTTATCTATTACCAAGATTAATTTAGATTATTATGTCAACATCTTTGTCAAGGATACATAACTATATGTTATGCCATATATTTCTTTTCTCAATCTTTCTTCTGTATCTTTACGATATAAACAGACAAATTATTTTATAAATACACAGACTTTAGATGATGAGATCATCTTTTCACATGAATAGTATCATGGTTCACTGATCGTCCTAAGATCAGCTTATAAAAGAAGCTAATGTATCTACATCTGATGGTCATTATCGACTATACCGGTCAAAATAATTAAGATTATTGAGATATAATAATTGATCTATGCTTAATAAGTTATTGTTCTTGACAGATTACTAGCTTATATTTTATTCAGGTCAGTACAGATCATGAAAGAAATATCATTTTTTGGAGGATAATATGGATACTAAATCATTGTTGGAAAATGTACGTAAAGAAGTTCAATCAGCACTTTCTAAAACTTTTGACCGAGTGGAAGAATTCTCTAAACATCAGCGATTGAAATTGAAAGTGAGTTCCATAAAAGGAGACATAAAAGATGTTAAAGCGCATGTAGGTGATTATATTTATCAACATAAAGCTGACTTTACACAATTTCCTGTGTTGGAACAAAACATTAAAAGAATTGAATCCTTGTATAAAACTATTGAAGCATTAAACAAGGAAATTGAAAACCTTTCTGAAGAAGAGGAATCAGAAGAAAGTAAAGGTGCAGACGAGTAAGCCGTTGAAAATCTTTTTAACCATTACCATAATAATGGTTATATGGGGTTGTAACATATTTGAACCCCGAACCGCTGAAGAACCCGTTGGTAAAGTTGAATGGAATTATTTCCCGATTATTGCAGATCAAACACTGGAAAATCTTGTTTTTGCTTACGATTATAAAGAAAATTCCGGCAGATATGGATCGGTTTTAAGCAATGATTTCAGGTTTTATTTTGACAGTCAAGACATTCAGGACTATAGTTTGCCCGTTTACTGGGATAAAAGTGCGGAAATTAACATGAGAGAATTGATTGATATCGGAATCAGAGTGAATTTGGAAAATATTCCGGATAAAGAAGATATAATTCAAGCAGAACAAGCAATATACAACAGAAATTATTCTGTTTATGCAACCAACCGATTTTTTTCCGGCAGTATGACAATATTTGTCAGAAGAGAAGATGATGGTTTCTGGAGAATATATCGTTGGGAAGATTATCGAAAAGATGATAATGATACTTGGGGAAGACTGAAGTACGAATATGGATCCTAAAATAAATCACGTCAAACTATATCTTTTAACTAACACATTCACCTTACATGATAAGGTTTATACTGGTAAAAAATGGATGTTTTGGCTAATAATTCTTTTAATGATATTTCTAGTTGGTTGTAAGAATCCTTTTAATCCGGATATTTCTAAAAAAAACAAAGAACCGATTAGAAGAGATAATATAACTCCCAGAAATGTATTAGACAATTTAGAAACTTCCTATAACACTCAGGATTTAGACCTTTTTATCGATTGTTTATCAGAATCATTTCGGTTTGAATTATTATCCGTAGAAACTGATGAAATAGGTGTAGATATGGATGGCGACGGAATTAAAGATAGCTGGTGGGACTACTCTCAAGAGGTTGAATATCATCGCAACCTTTTCGGAAGAGGATCTTCAGATGGATCTATACCTGCACCAGATAATATATTTTTAAATTTAATCATACCTCAGGAAGAATTTTGGCAGTCAGATAATCAAGCAGGTCGTGAAGATTGGGTTATTATCCCAGTTTATTTTAATCTAGTCCTTACACTTTTTGGGACGTCAAACATCACAGCTGATGGATATGCTCGCTTTTATCTAAGACCTGAAGGTGATAAATGGGAAATCATTATTTGGCGCGATGAATCTAACATATAAAATTAGAGTTTTTATGATAAATATCCGACAATTTATTTGTTTATCTATATATTCACTTTGTCAGTAGTATTGATATCTGTTATCGGTCTCATAGTTTTACAGTAGCATTAGATCATACACACTTACGAAATAGTTTTTTCATGTTAAAGGAATTTTTATCTCTTGTTCTCAACAATTCTTTACTTGTGATTTGGCACAAACAAACTCAATATTTTTAAAAACTTTTATTTCAAACTATTTATGAAAAGAATTTTAGCTATAGATTACGGGAGTAAACGTGTTGGATTAGCGTTGAGCGATCCTTTAAAGTTAATTAGTTCACCATATAAGACTATTATTAACAATGGTCTTAACCTCCTTATAGATGAACTGAAGACGATAATAGCTACAGAAAATGTCGAAGAAGTTATTGTCGGGCTTCCATTGTATCTTGATGGGAAAAATAGTAAACAAACTAACATCATCCAAAAATTCATAGAAAAAATACGTTCTGAATTATGCGTCGAGATAACAACTTATGATGAAAGATATTCTTCGGCAGAAGCGAAAGAATTGTTGTTGTTAAATCATCATTCACATAAAAAGAGTAATCGTTCGAATCGCAAAAATAAAGGAATTATCGACCAAATAGCAGCCTCAATAATTTTACAAAATCATCTTAATGATCATAATCAATTTGAACATAGCCGTCAAAGATGAATTAAAGCAATGAAGCTAATAATTATAATACCTTTATCTATATTCATAATCATTTTTGCTTTATTAGCAGCTGGAATATATCTTCCCTATGGTAATAATGAAGTAGTTGTTGATATCCCTGAAGGTACAACTGCAAGCGGCATAGCACAAATTCTTTATCAAAATGAAATCATCCGTAATAAAACCCTCTTTTTAGTCTATACAAAATTAGCCGATTGTGAAAAGAAACTTAGCTATGGTGAATTCCATTTCCCCGGACATCAATCCATGAAAAAAGTCATTTGGAAACTTGAAAACAGCAAAGTTAAACTGTATCCTGTGACAATTATTGAAGGTTTAACTATTAAACAAACAGCCTCAGTTTTCTCCGATGCCGGTTTTGCTGATTTCGATAGATTTGTTTCATTATGTTATGATTCACTTTTTGCTAAGGAATTAGCCGGTTTAAATATCCAATCTTTAGAAGGACTGCTCTATCCCGATACTTACAGACTTCCTAAAAATATAAGCGAAGAATACATAATTAACTCTATGGTAAATAAGTTAATAAATCAATTATCTACTCTAGATTTACCCTTTATTCACAAATTTAAACAAAAAGGTAAACAGGTCGCTAGCAGCGAAAATATCAATACTATAGTCAATACCAAGGGCTTGACTTATGATTTATATAATTATATAGTTTTAGCATCGATCGTTGAAAGAGAAGCAACTTTCAGCGATGAGAAACCATTGATAGCTGGAGTGTATCATAATCGTTTAAGAATTAATAAACGGCTTCAGGCTGATCCAACAGTCGCCTATGCATTAAGAGAAGAAGGTATTGTCAGACAAAGAATTTATTATAATGACTTAAAAATTGATTCTCCTTATAATACATATAGATACCATGGTTTACCCCCAACACCAATTTGCAGTCCTTCGATTTTATCAATTAAAGCAGCCATTCAACCTCAAGAGACCGAATACTTTTTCTTCTTTGCCAATAACAGAGGAAGACACATATTCACGAAAACCTATCAAGATCATTTAAGACGTCAACGGGAAATGAGGAATTAACTTGGCATGCATATTTCCCAAAATATTTAGATGTATGATACTTAATAATTAGGAGAGTATATGTTATCTCACTATGTAAACAAAGATCTCATATTTATTAATCCTCACGTTGAAAATAAAGATGAGCTTTTTGAGAAAATGGTTAACCATCTCTATAACCTTGACTATATTATGAGCAATAAAGTTTTTTTACAATTACTCAAAGAAAGAGAAGAATTATCAAGTACGGAACTAATACCAGGCATAGCTCTTCCCCATGCAAGATCCGATTCAGTGATAAAACTTTTTCTGAGCATAGTTGTTATTAAAGATGGTCTTGATTATGGAAACCCGGATCTCGGAGATGTAAATATTGTTTTCTTTTTTGGTACTTCCGATAAACATAATAAAGAATATTTACAACTATTAGCTAAGTCAGCCCGTCTGTTGAAAAATGGAGTATTTAAAAATAAACTAAAAAATGTGAACACTCCCGGTCAAGTCATTGAGATTTTAGAAGAATTCGATAAAGATGATGAAGTATCTGATAAACCTCAGAAAATATATCAAATGATTATCACCTTTCACTTACCACATCGACTTAATGATTTACTATCAACTTTAGTTGAGTTGGGAATAACAAATGCGTCGGTAATAGAAGTCTCTTCGTTGAGTAATCGAATATCATACGATATACCAGTATTTTCAGGTCTTTATTATTCTGATAAAAATAAGAAAAAAGAGTCATATTTAATTTTATGCCATATTAATGATTCTGAATTGGCTCATAGGTTAGTCAAGCTGCTTAACGAAAACAACATAAACTTTAATAAAAAAGGTACAGGCTTTATACAATTAATTGAAGCTCAGGAAATCATTGGAAACTATGACGAAGATATCGACCTTTAAAAATGTTAACATAAATCTGAAGATTTTTTCTCATTATTAATTCAAAATATTCTATAGATATTATGCACCAAACAACACAAATTTTCTTTAGCCTTGCAGTTATCCTAATCTTTACTAATATTGTACGTGCGATTTCAATCAAATTAAGAATACCACCGGTTATTGGTTTAATCCTTGTTGGTAAGCTATTAGGTCCTAGCCTGTTGAATATTATTGAGCTTAATCTAACTATTGAAGTTATTGCTCAAATAGGTGTTTTACTGCTCATTTTTAGTGCCGGTATTCAGACAAACATTAAAAGGTTGAAAGAAGATTCCAAAAAAGCTAGTTTCCCGGCCATAGGTGGGATAGTACTTCCTTTTATAGGTGGCTTCCTAATAACTTATTTATTCAATCACGACTTAACAAGTAGCTTCATTATTGGGATAATTTTTGCAGCTGCCAGTATTAGTGTTCCTTTAATGACATTAATTGATATCGATAAGTTTAACAGTGTCGAAGGCCGGTGTATTGTTAATAGCGCTATATTAAACGATATTTTCAGTATAATTATTATATCAATCCTTTTTAGTGTCGCTTTTTATGAAGGGACTGCGTCAATATATTACTCAGGCCTTATCCCTCTGCTAAAGATAACGATTTATTTCGTAGTCACTTACATAGTGGGAAAATATATTATTATCAACCTCTTTATTAACAGTAAGTGGTTAAACTTGGAAAATTCATTATTATCTTTGAGCATAGTGTTTATCTTTCTCTACGCTTGGTTTGCAGAGTTGCTTGGTCTAGAAGCCATTACCGGAGCACTTTTAAGCGGTTTTTTTATTGGTCAAACCGAATCTCGTCATTTTATTGATACCGGTATATCTCAAATTGGTAAGTCATTCTTTGTTGATGTTTTTTTTGTTAGTATCGGTTTAGGTATAAATTTAAGAGTATTGACCTTTCACCCTATTTTTTTAGTGTTGTTTATATTTTTTGCAATGTTTAGCAAATTTATAGGTTCATTTTTAGGTGCTCTTATTTCTCGTTTTGATGTCACCAGATCATTACGTATTGGTGCAGGGCTTATCCCCAGAGGAGAAGTGTCATTAATAATTAGCTCAGCGGCTTTTCAGCGTGGTCTTATTTCTGCCGAACTATTATCAACAACAATTATTATGGTTATAGTTACTTCCATGATAGCACCTTTTTTAATCAAATATAGTTATGTCACAACAAGGAAAGAAACTTTCTCTCTTAAAAATCATGAGGAATAACCGTGTTACTTGACCATACTAATCAAAGAATCATATATATAAATCCAAATGTAAAAAATAAAAAAGAACTTTTCCGCTTTATTAGTAATGATCTTGCGAATAAAGGACTTGTCATTAATCCGACAAGTTTTTATGTATCGTTGATGGATAGAGAAAAAATCGGTAATACAGAGTTTCTCCCGGAAATCGCTATTCCACATGCTCACTGTACATCTGCCAAAAAACTGTTTCTTACAATAATAATTAGTAAAGAAGGAATTGATTTTGAAAGTCCAGTACGAGGAAACGCTAAATTGGTACTTTTAATTGGATGTCATTCTGCTAACAATAAAGAATACTTAAAACTATTGGCAAACGCATCTCGAATAGTCAGAAATACAGATTTGGTTTCTAAATTATTAACTTGCTCAACTCCTGATGAAGTAATTAATTTGTTACAAAAGGATGATTTGCACAATGGCTCTAATAATCAGGAAGATAAAAGCTTATTAGTCATAACCTTACATAAAAGAGAAAAATTGGCAGACTTGCTGACATCGCTCGTCGAAATGGGAATTGGCAATGCTTCAATAGTTTCTGCTTCCTCATTATCTAAACGTATTGCCTATGAAATCCCAATTTTTGCCGGATTAAAACTCAGAAACTCTATTAAGAGCCCGGAAACGAATTTAATATTTGCTACAATATCCGACAACAAACTTCCAAGTCAAATAGCATCCCTTATGAAAGAAGAAGGCATTGACTTCAATAAACCTAATAATGGATTTATCCAAGTTTTTAGTCTCAAAGAAATTATTGGGCATTCTGATGAGTTTATTTGATCATCAATTAATCAGCCGATATTTCATATTTAATTAATACTATGAATGAAGTTATTTTTAAGATTATACTCCAGTTAGCAGTCATTATTCTACTAACTAATATCATCCGACCTCTATTTTTAAAAATTAAATTCCCGCCGGTTATAGGATTAATTTTATTGGGGATCGTGCTAGGTCCTAGTCTGCTAAATCTTTCTGAGAATACACTAATTATTAGATGGATCTCTGAAGCCGGTGTGTTATTTTTAATGTTTAATGCCGGAATAGAGATGAATTTAAACAGATTAAAAAAAGAATCCGTCCAGGCAATATTTCCAGCTATTGGAGGAATAATAATACCATTAATATCCGGTTTCAGTTTGAGTATGATTTATGGATATAGCTTTGTCTCAAGTGTACTGGTCGGCACAATATTTACTGCTACGAGTATAAGTGTTTCTTTAATGACGTTAATTGATGTCAATAAATTCAATAGTATTGAAGGCCGTTGTATTGTTAACAGTGCCATTATCGACGATATAATATGTATAATAATTATATCCTTAGTCTTTAGTATTTCACTACATACCGGAACAGGGGATTATTTTATTCATAAAACATTGATCATATCAATGTTGAAAATAATTATGTTCTTTGTAGTATCCTATTTAGTTGGAAGATATATCATATTGAACATTATTCTTAACATTCGAAGATTATCCATGGATAACGCCATTCTTTCTTTAGTTGTAGCACTTATATTCATGTTTGCTTGGTTTGCCGAATTACTAGGATTAGCTGCTCTTACGGGAGCTTTTATTTGTGGATTGATAATGGGGCAAACAGACTATAAAGATTCCGTGTTTACCGGTATAAATAACCTGGGAAGGTGTTTATTTATCGACATCTTTTTTGTCAGTATCGGTTTAGGATTAAACCTTAAAGCTTTGAATTTCAAACCACTTTTCCAAGTATTATTTATATTAATAGCTATATTCAGTAAAGTTCTTGGATCTTTGATTGGGGCATTAATTTCCCGTTTTGGATTTACTCGTGCATTGAGAATCGGTATTGGTATGGTTCCAAGAGGTGAAGTAGCTTTGATAATCAGTTTCATGGCCTATCATAACAATTTGATTGATATAGACATACTCTCTACAACCATAATCATGGTCATAATTACATCTATTGCAACTCCTATACTTATCAAATACAGCTACAGTTTGACTTATAAAAATACATTCAGACTAAAGACTGAAGATTAACATGAGATATAGAATTTTGTTAATGTGCTTATATAGAATTGAAAGTATTTTCAAACTCTATAACATACTTTCTTTGATTATAGCAACAGCTTTTCATAGCTTTGTTGTCTTTTATCAATTGATCTATCTAATCTCCGCTAAAGAATTAATCAAACATTAATATTTATGCAGATACAAATAATTAGGCATGGTACAGCATCGCATTTACTTGAGGATTATAATAGAAAACTTACATATACTGAGTTTGTAGACTTATTATATAATTGGATTCCATCTCCACTTACATCAGTCGGAAAGGAAGAAATATTAAGCAGAGCAGAAGATATTAAGACTGCTGAATATTACCATATATACTATAGTCCTTTAAAGAGGACAAAACAATCAGCAAAACCTTTTTTTAGAAACCCAAATGTTATTAACACTCATGAAATGCAAGCTTTAGAAGAAATAATCATTCACCCTCCCTTTGTCCCAAAATTTATAAAACTATCAATTAGATTTTGGATCATATTGTGTATAATCAAATCTATTTTCAATCTATCGTTAATCCGATACTTAGGAAAAGCAAAAACAATTCTCCGTGAAATAGAATCTACTTCAGCTAGTCTTAACTCACTCATTATAAGCCATCAAGCAAGAATTATTACAATACTTATCTATTGTTTTTTTAGCACAAAATGGAAAATTACTGAGATAAATATCAAACCTGCAGGGTTATCGATTATCAAATCAAAATAATACTTTAGAATATGAATAAACTTCTTGATAAGGTTTTTTATGGCACACATAAGTCTTCAAAATGTCAATAAAATATACAATAATAACGTCAAAGCTGTAATAGATTTCAATCTTAATATTGATGAAGGAGAATTCATAGTCATCGTAGGACCATCCGGCTGTGGGAAAACAACAATACTTAGAATGATAACCGGTTTAGAGAATGTTACATCAGGAGACATTTTCGTAGGACAAAATAAAGTGAATGATCTGCTCCCTAAAAATCGCAACATAGCAATGGTATTCCAAAATTATACACTATTCCCCTACATGAACGTATATGAAAATATTGCATTTCCTTTGAAAATTAATAAATCATCAGAAAACTTAATCAAAAATAAAGTAATTAGCATTAGCAAATTGCTGAATATCCATCATTTGCTTAACAGAAAACCTAAGGAGCTTTCTGGAGGAGAAAGACAAAGAGTAGCCTTAGGCAGAGTCGTTATCAGAGAACCTCAAGCTTTTCTTTTTGATGAACCCCTCAGTAGTTTAGATAGCAATCTAAGAGAATATATGAGAAAAGAAATTAAAAAAATACACCAAATTGTGGGGCGAACTACTATTTATGTAACTCATGATCAAACTGAAGCTATGACTTTAGGAGATAGAATAGTTGTTATGAAGGATGGTATGATTCAACAGATAGGTAGCCCAATAGATCTGTACAATAATCCCAAGTGTTCATTCGTGGCAACTTTCATTAGTAAAACCAATTTGATATCGGGTGTAGTTGATATAAATAATGATCGTTTATTATTTATAACTGACAACAATACACACAACAACGTTCTTATTGATATTAACAGAGAAGATAATCAAAATTTATATAACCTTCTGAAGCCTTATGTTAACCAAAAAACTGTAATTACTATCAGACCTGAAGACATTATCATAAATTCAGTTGTATCTTACAATAGTTGTTGCCAATTATCTAATAAATTTATTGCTATCTGCAAATCTGTAGAAAACCATGGATATCAATCACTAGTCATCGTCTCTGCTAAAAATATTTCACAAGATTTAACTGTAAGGGTTCCTTCTGAGGAACGCATACAAGTTGGATATAGATTAAACTTATCAGTTAAACTAGATAAAATTAATGTTTTTAAACGATCGTAATGGTTTACTAATGCGTCGAGTAGTGCTTATGATTGCTTTTTTGCGTTTAAGTGTTCAATTATTATATCAAAGATAAAGTATCAAAAACCTCCAAATCACTTCAACTTTTTTTGCATTGACAAAATCAATCTTGTTTTGGCTTCAAGACATAAGCTGTTTGATTTATCTTGTGAATCACTCTCTACATAAATCCTAATTATTGGTTCTGTGCCGGATTTTCTTATATGAATCCAATAGTTATCATCGATAATTTTCAATCCATCGGTTTTATCAATTGTTTGATTAAAATAGAATTCTTGCAGTTGTTGAACAACTTTATTAAAATCGACATTTTGTAATTCCACCTTGTCTTTGGTTATAAAGTATTTAGGTATTTGATCTACAATCTGTGATATACTCAAATCTTCTTCAGCTAATAAACCGAGAATTATAGCCATTCCAGCACAAGCATCCCTTGTATAGTTTACTTCCGGACAAATAATTCCACCATTCCCTTCCCCACCGACAGCGGCATTCATCTCTAACATTTTTTTCCCCACATTAATTTCTCCAACTTTCGTCCTGTATACACTTCTACGATAGAAGTCAGCAATATCCTCTATCGCCATAGTAGTGGAACAGTTCGTAACAATATCCCCTTGTTTTCTTGACAAAACATATTTTGCAGCTAAAACAAGAGATAATTCTTCTCCTATAGCTTCACCTTTATTAGAAATAATTGATAATCTGTCGACATCAGGGTCGGTGGCAAAGCCAATATCAGCTTTATTTGATAAAACTGCCTCTTGCAATTGCTGCAAGTTTTTACCAAGTGGTTCGGGGTTATGAGCAAAGATTCCCGTGGGTTGTTCGTTAATATTTATAACTTCACACCCTAATTTTTTTAACAAATAAGGTGAAATCAAACCTCCAGCTCCGTTAACAGAATCAATAACTACTTTGAATTTCTTTTTATATATCTTTTCATTATTAACATATGGAATTGACAGTATCTTATCAATATGTGATTGAATCATATCATAATTTGTAATAACCTGTCCCTGTTTATCCCAGTCGGCATAAACAATTTTATTTTCCATGATTTGATGAAACTGTTGAACTTCTTCAGGGAAAAGAAACATTCCTCTATCACTACATAACTTTAATGCGTTCCATTGGGCCGGGTTATGAGAAGCTGTAATACAAATGCCACCATCAGCATGTAATTCTTTAGTCGAAAAAAGTAATGTTGGCGTCGCAACAACACCTAAATCAATAACGTTGCAGCCAACACTGATTAATGCTGATCGAACTGCATAACAGAGAGTTCTTCCTGTCAAACGACTATCTCTGCCGATCACAACTTGTATTTTTCTATTTTCCGTTGATAGATCTTTTGGTAACTTTTCGGATTGTTTCATCTGGCAGTAAATCCCAAAATAAGTTGCATATTTTAAAACATTCTCCGGAGTTAAAGAAGTGCCAAAAACTCCTCTAATACCTGATACACTTATCATTAAACCTTGTGCCACATTAATCTCCCTAAATTAAATCATTATGTTTTATTTATTGTGTAATAATTATCTATTAGTATTAAAAATGGTTTTATTAATTTAGAATTCCTCGTTAATGCTCAGGTAGTATGTCGGTCTACCCGCGCTAGTTAAATCAGAATTCCAGGCAATATCAAGTTTCATAACAAGGAAGCCTAGGTTTATTCGCGGTCCCATGCCGAATCCGATTACTAAGTCTTCTAAAACGCCATCTTTCATTCCTCTAAAGCTATCATCCCAAACCGCGCCAATATCAGTAAAGATACTTCCTCTTATATTTTTCAAGCTCATAGGAAGTGGGAATTGCATATTTATCCTATCAATAAACGGGAATCTTAGTTCTAAAGTTCCAACTGCTTTATTTCGTCCTCTTTTTAATTCTGTTAAACCTCTTACACCATAATACCCGTCTATACGAAATTTTTGAGGATTCTCACCCCTGCTTTTACCTAAATTGAGCCGGGTAACAAATGAATAGTTTTTACTGAATAAGGTATAAGATCTTATATCTGAACGTATAGTAAAGAATTCATCATATGTTCGTGAAAAACTTTTATTAAAAGCTAAGAAACCACGCCAACCACTAATAGGTCCTGTATAAGCAAAAAGAACGTTATCATGAACAAGTCTGAGTTGAGGTGAGTAAACATAGCCTGTCTCATCATATAATTCTTGCCAATTATCTGACCTCCCATCCCATATTTCCAAATACTGCTGATGACGATAAACATAATTCTCCAAATCAATTCTCCAAAAACGATTAAGTGGGTATCTTATAAGAGAATATAAACCGGCATCTCGTTCCCTCACACTAATATATTCTTCTGTTTGAGGGTAGTATAATATATAATCATCATTGAGATTGAATATTCCAAGACCATAATCAATTCTTCTGGGAAGATATAAATAACTAAAAATCAGGTCGGAATATTTTAATTCACCCTTAAGACCGAACTGAACACCTATGGTATGATCTCCCATCATATCACTAAATCCAAGTTGTAAGTTGCCGATAGTTCCATACGTTGATGAATAAGCGGCACCACCCCACAGTCTGTCTAAATGAAACCTCACCTTATATGGTTCAATTTTAGGTTCATTCACAACATTAGGTTTCGGATGCAAGTTTTGTGAAGCAGTAGAACTCAGGTAGGTTAATTCGTCAGGTTCAACATCTTCATCATTAATTGAAAAAAAGTCTTCTTTATAACCGTAATAGCGATAACGATATAGTTGAAATTGATCGTCGAAATCTTCATCCATAAAAGTCATCTGAGGTTTTTTATATGAGATATAGTTAAGATTGTCTAATGGATTACGATGAGTATAAATATTCCAACCATTACTATAATAAACAGGTATAATCAATAAATCATTTTTATAGTTTAAATGACCTCCGAAAACACCTGTCAAAACTTGTGTCATAACAGCTCTAACGCCTTTTAATAAGTCAATCACATGATAATTAGAAATATTATCTTCTTCAGAAATAAATAGGATCTTAGTTCCTGTACTATCCCACATTGGTGAATGATTGTTAAACTCATCGTCAGTGACTTGATAAAAACGATCTTCATTAATATCAAAATAATAAATTTGATTAGTTAGCCTGTTAAATATATGATCATACTTGGATTCTATTTTTTCTTTTCTTTCTGAGGTAAACACAATTTTATTACCATCATTTGACCAACGAGGCTGGTGATCATAATATGAGTCATTAGTAATGGTTTCTATCTCGTTCGTGTCCAGATCCATGTAATAAATATTGTTCTTAAACTCTTTCTGACCGGCAAATACAATCATATTGCCTTGCGGACAAATATCAATTTCGTAGACAGCATCAAAATCAAACATTTCATATGAATAAGTGACTTCTTTTGATTGGACATCCATAACATAAATAACATCCCCAACTTTTGTTTTAGCAACAAAAGCAAAATGCTGGCTATCGGGAAACCAACTGATGTTACTTCTTAAAAAATGAAACTGTTCAAATTTTCCAGTAGTTTCCCCCCTAAGTATAAGCTGGTCCTCAAATATGTCAATCGTCATTCCACGCCAAATACTCATTCTTTGATTTCTATTCGAGAGATAAAGATAACTATTACCATCAGGTGCAAAGCGAGGTGCAAAATTAAAATATGAGTTATCTTTTACATGATCCGTTCTTTTATTATACATTTCGTAAGGAATATTGCGAGTATTTAAATACGGAGTATACTTGCGAAAAAGATAGTTATGCCAACGCTTTTGCATATCTTCGAAAGACATGCCAAACACTCTTTGAGATGCACTATCCATCGTACCTGAAGTTTTCGCAGCGTAAAAAAGCCGCATTACATAATCTCTGCCATAAACTTCGTCAATGTAAGTTAGAAAAGATTCACCTAATCGATATGCATTAAAACCTCCAACGGTCTCTAGTCGCTGTAAAGAAGAATTTAAAACCATATCCATAACAAACATATTATTGTAGTTATCTTCTCCCCCGACAGCAAAATATTCCGGTAATCCTTCATCAAACCAAAAAGGTAATCTCATCTGCTGAATATTGAAAATCCGTCCTCCTTGAAATTCATTATCTAACAGATTTACATATGCATGTGTTAATTCATGAATCAATACCTCTTCTAATTTCTTATAACTACCATCATACGGAATAACAACTCTGTTGCGCAATGATTCGGTAAAACCACCTACTCCTACTGTTAAAAGTGGATAAATTATATTTGTTACCTGAAATTCTAGATGGGATTCGTAAAAAATGATTGGGACTCTTTGTTGAAGTGGAACCTGAAAAGCTTCTTGAAGATGATAATATGCTTCTTCAGCCATTAAAGCTACTGTCTTGCCAAAATCATCAGCTCCTTTTGGGTAGTATATATCGAAGTGCAATGTACTGATAATATTCCATTCTGACCTTTCAACCTGCACTTTATTCTTTCCAAACTGTCCGTTTAACGTCGTTAGCGCTATTAAAAGTAATGATAAGATCATTATTATTTTATATCTTTTCACACAGCCTCCTAACTTAACTACAAAAGAAAATCACTTTCTTCAGTTATTCAAAGATCTTAATACTTATTATTGCTATTTCATAAATAGACAAGAACATGCATGATCAAAACAGTCTAAACCTGAAATAGCGACCAGGATTTTCACGGATATCAATCAATAAGGAATCTAATTCGGTTGTAACATTTATCATCTTTTCATAAAGATCTTCTTGATACATTATCCGATATAAAGAGCCCTTCTCTTCAGATACAACATCTCCTAAAGGTTCTATAGTTGTTAGAATTTCATCTAATCTAACAAGCAATTCTTCAAATCTTTCGAATCCACTAGAAGCAATTTTTAACGTTGATGTTATTGTATCTTTGTTTTCCGCTATTAAATAGTTTATGTTCTTTGTAGTTTCAAGAAAGTTCTCGATAGCTTTATTAATATCTTCTTCTTTATCGATAAATAAAGTGTCTATTCTATTTGCTATATTATATGTTTTTTCAAATGTTTTTATAAGTGAACTTGAAATTTTCCCTTCTTCAGTGAAGAGGGATAGTAATTGCTGCACATCAAATATGACACTATCAATTTTTGGGAATAGTGAAGATAAACTGCTAAGACTTTCTCCATAAGCTACAAAATCATCACTGATATATGTGTCAGCATTACCGGGGATAATATCTACTTGTCTGCTACCCATCAAGTTCGAATCACTGATTAAGAAATCTGAATCTGTAGGTAGAGGATAATCAAGATCTATTAATAACGTTAAAACGACACCATCCTGTAAAATTGATATATCGTCAACTCGACCTCTCTTTACACCAAATATCGTCACGGAATTCCCAATATCAATATTCCCGGCATTAGAAAACTTAACACGTACTTCACTTTTTCTTTCCTTACTATACCAATCTCTTAACCAACCATAGCCAAATAGCAGTATTAGAGCTATCAATAAGCTCATTATACCTACTTTGACTTGAATATCTTTATTTCTACCGTAATAAACCAACTATTATCTCCTATCTTTGGTGTTTTATTTATAAATCAGTTTAATTCGTTTAATGTATACCCAATTAAAGAGTCGTCAATGAATACTCCAAATATTTTTCTCTTATATTTAATAAGACAGTAAATGATATGAAGATTATTCTGCAAGTTATTTTTTAGAAGAAAAGGAAGAGCGAATATCCAATAATAGTCTATCAGCAAGCTTATCGAACATTGATGTCAAAATATGTAATTAATAGTAATCAGGTATATGAAGGTTAACAATCAATAAGAGTTGAGAAACAGCGCATATTGCCGCTGTTTCAGCTCTTAAGATATGTTGTCCTAACGAAATCAAAGATATGTTGTTTTCTTTCAAAGCATAAAGTTCAGTATCTGTAAATCCACCTTCAGGCCCAATAATAATACCAATCTCTTTGGGTATTGCTTTAGACAGATAATTATTATTTAAGTATGTATCGGCTTCTCTTTCAGTTGCGGCTAATAAAACTTTCTCAACGTTATTATTGCCATCTTTTTCAAATATTGCATTAAAACCGATAACATCATTAATCTCAGGAAGCCACGCATTGTCACATTGCTTTATAGCAGAGACTGCTATCCTTTGATATTTATCAGTTGAAACATCCTTTTTTACTGATCTAGTACATACGAAAGGATAAAATTTTCTAACTCCTAATTCGGTTAACTTTTCAACAAGTAAATGGTCATTTTTATTTCTTAATAAGGAAAAATATACCGATATAGCCGGATCTTTTTTAAGAAAACGTCTTCTCTTTTGGATATCAATAACCAATAATCTTTTATCAATATAGCTGATCTTTCCATTAGCCAGTAAGCCTTTACCGTTATTTAAATTTATGATATCATTAACTTTGTGTCGAAAAACCTTAACTATATGGTGATACTCATCCGATTCTATTTTTATAGTACTATCAGTCTCCTTAAGTTCAGGAACGTAAAAACTCGGCATATCTACCTTCAAAATATTCCTTGATAATTGTCATCAAAATAAATATATAATAATAAGGTGTTAACCGGTAAACCAACCTTTCATTTTCTTTAGAAAATTTTTACCCGGTGCCATATTTCTATCCTTATCAAATTGCGCTAACTGTTCAAAAAGCTCTTTCTCTTTATTACTAAGTTTAGTTGGAGTAATAACTCTGACGCTAACATAGAGGTCACCCTTTGTCGAACTATTAACTACAGGCAATCCTTGGTTAGTGAGCCTGAACTTTTTCCCGGACTGAGTTCCGGGAGGAACATTCATCTTAACTTTACCGGTCAAGGTGGGAACGACAATTTTATCTCCTAATGTTGCTTGTGAAAATGATATAGGATACTCTAAAATAAGATTTGACCCATCACGTATAAATGTATCATCTTCTTTTTCCTTAATAAAGATTATCAAATCACCTTTTGGTCCACCTCTTAATCCTCGATTACCATAACTACTAAGAAGAATATGCTGACCTTCTGAAACACCTGCAGGTATTTTTACGGTAACACTTTTTTTATGAACTTTTCTACCCTCCCCATTACAATCCGGGCATTTCTTTGTTATAGTCTTACCCTCACCTCTACAAGACGGGCAAGTAACTATCGTCGTCATGTTACCAAATATTGACCTTTGCATCTGTCTTACTTGTCCTGATCCTTGACATTGACGGCAAGTTGACATTTTTTTATCTTCAGATCCGGTTCCTTCGCAGCTTTTGCATGAGTCTTTAACTTTAAGATTTATTGTCTTTTCAACACCTGTAGCTATCTCTTCCAATGTTAAAGGTAAGGATATTTGTAAATCTTCACCTCTAAAGACTCTTTCACCCCCTCTTGAACTACCTCTATTAGAACCACCGAAAAACATGTCAAATATACTACCAAAACCATCACCAAAAATATCGCTAAATTCAGATGTGTGAGTGAAATCTTTCCAAGAGAAACCACCATTACTGAACATGTCTTGCACCCCTGCATGTCCATATTGATCATAGCGCTGTCTTTTGTCAGTATCACTTAAAATTTCGTATGCTTCAGATGCTTCTTTAAATTTTTCTTCAGCTTCTTTATCATCTTTATTCTTATCCGGATGATATTTAATAGCTAGTTTACGGTAAGCCTTTTTGATTGTAGTTGCATCATCGTTTTTATCAACTCCTAATACTTCATAATAATCTCTTTTAGCCATATATTATACCTCTACAAAAAATATTTTAATTGGGGGCACAATATCTGTGCCCCCAATAATCGTTTATAACGCTTAACTAAATTAATCTATACATATAACATTAAGAACAACTTACATGCTCATCTTATTTATCATCGTCAACAACTTCATAGTCTGCATCAACGGGACCATCTTCTTTACTGGCTTGATTTTCATTTTTATCTGCGTTAGCCTGTTCCTGAGTTTGTTGAGATTCTTCTTTGGTATCTCCACCTGCTGCTTGCTGTTCTTTTTGCATTTCCTGATAAATTATTTCACCAAGTTTCTGAGATTTTTTTGCTAATGTTTCATGTGCTGATTTATACTCTTCAAGAGTTTGAGCTTTTTCATGAACCTCTTTAGCTTCTTTAATTGCAGCTTCTACTTCACCTCTATCACCTTCAGACAGTTTATCACCATGTTCTTTTAGGCTTTTTTCAGTTGAAAAGATAAGTGTATCTAATTCATTTTTTGCTTGAATAGTTTCCATTCTTTTCTTGTCTTCTTCGGAGTGTGCTTCAGCTTCCTTGACCATCTTATCAATCTCTTCCTGAGTTAGAGAACCTGTTCTTTCAATACGTATTGACTGTTCTTTACCGGTACCTTTATCTTTAGCAGATACATGTAATATTCCATTAGCGTCAATATCGAAAGTTACTTCAATTTGCGGTATTCCTCGAGGTGCTGGTGGAATATCAACTAAATCAAACTTGCCTAATGTCCTGTTATCAGAAGACATAGGTCTTTCTCCTTGAAGCACATTTATAGAAACTGCCGTTTGATTATCTTGAGCTGTTGAGAAGATTTGACTTTTCTTAGTTGGAATTGTTGTATTTCTTTCAATAAGTTTAGTCATAACTCCCCCTAAAGTTTCAATGCCGAGGGAAAGCGGAGTTACATCTAATAATAAAATATCTTTCAAATCTTCATCACCGGCAAGAATTCCACCTTGAATTGCTGCACCAACAGATACAACCTCGTCAGGGTTTACATTTTTATTAGGTTTTTTATTGAAATATTTCTCTACTGCTTCTTGTACTGCAGGAATTCTTGTACTACCTCCAACCAAAATTATTTCATCAATATCACCAACATTTAATTTAGCATCTTTAAGGGCTTTACGACATGGATCAATCGATCTTTCAACTAAGTCAGAAGTCATTCTATTAAACTCCGATCTTGAGAGATTAAGGTTTAAATGTTTTGGTCCATTGGCATCTGCAGTTATAAAAGGTAAGTTTATATCAGTAGTTGGTGTTCCTGAAAGTTCAACTTTAGCCTTTTCTGCTGCTTCTCTTAATCTTTGCATAGCCATAGCATCTTTCGAGAGGTCTATGCCTTCTTGTTTTTTAAACTCTGAAAGAATCCAGTTCATTATTCTCTGATCGAAATCATCCCCACCTAAGTGGGTATCTCCATTAGTAGATAATACTTCGACGACACCTTCAGCTACATCTAAGATAGAAATATCAAAAGTTCCACCACCTAAATCATAAACAGCAACTTTCTCTTCTTTCTTATTCTGTAGCCCATATGCTAAAGCTGCTGCAGTAGGCTCATTAATGATTCTTTTTACATCCAGACCGGCAATAATACCTGCATCCTTCGTAGCTTGCCTTTGAGCATCATTAAAGTACGCTGGAACAGTAACTACAGCTTCTTTAATTTTAGTGCCAAGATGTGATTCAGCAGTTTCTTTCATCTTTGTCAAAACCATGGCAGAGATTTGCTGAGGTGTATAGATTTTGTTTTCACTCCCTACACGAACAACAGCCTCACCGGATTTGTCTTCTTCAACTTTATAACTTACATTTTGTGATTCATTTGGAACTTCACTAAGTTTCCGTCCCATAAATCTTTTTATCGAATATACTGTATTCTTTGAGTTTGTAATAGCTTGTCTTTTTGCCAATTGACCAACTAATCTTTGTCCGTCTTTTGTGAAAGCAACTATTGAAGGAGTTGTTCTTCCGCCTTCGGCATTTTCAATAACAACCGTTTTACCACCTTCCATAACACTAACACAAGAGTTAGTTGTTCCTAGATCTATTCCTATTATTTTTCCCATAATTCCTCCTTATTATCATTTATTTTATTTATTATCAAACTATGCTCCTTAGTTACCATTATCCTTATCTGATTGCTGATCTTGAGTATCACTTGTTTCTTCTTGACCTGATGACACGACCACCTTGGCAGCTCTGATTACCTTGTTACCAATAAAATATCCGTTCTGAACAACTGATACAACTGTGTCTGCCGGTGCTGGTGATTGAATATAAGAAATCGCTTCATGGTACATGGGATTGAATTCCTCATTTAAAGCTACTATCTTTTCAAAACCTTCGGATCTGATTATATTTTCTAGTTTTTTATAAATCGATACTACCCCTTGATAAAAAGAAGATTCCTTTTCTTCATTGTACTTGGCTTCAAATGCCCTTTCAAAATCATCTAATACATCACATACCTTCAAAGCGAATTTCTCGTTAGCATTTCTTATCCAATTAACTCGTTCTTTTTCATTCCTGCGTCGATAATTCTCAAATTCAGCAAGTAATCTTAAATACTTTCCATTTGCTTCTTCCTTTTCTTGTTCAAGGATATTACATCGATCCTCTAATGTGGCTAGATCCTTTTTTTGCTTTTTGGTATTGTTTTTATCTTTTTGCTCATCTTTTTGAGAGATATCAATACCATTCTTATCAGGTTTTTTTGTCTCTAATTCTTCTTTCTTATTTTTTTTAACCATAGTTATAATACCTCATACTCTTCTTGTATATTTCTTCGTTATCCATTTAATCCCAATTATATCAAAGCTAATCACCTGAAATTACCATAGATCCCTTTTTCGTAGTCTCTGTAATAATTTTAGCCATATTATATACTGTGGAGATATTCTTCAGATAATCCATTCTAACAGGAGACAATACTCCCAAAAAACCCGGTATTCCATACATTTCATAACGTGAATATACAAGAGCATAATTAAACCACTCATGACGTACAAAATCTTCACCAAGTAACACTTGAAATGGTTTATCTGTTATTCCCTTTTGCATCATATTAACCAACTGGTCTTGACGTTGGGTTAAACTTAGAAAACTCAGAAGTGATGATTTCTCATCAAACTCCTTTTGCTCAAGAAATGATATCCCAGCTTCAAAATGAATGAAAAAATTACTCATCTCATTCAATGCTCGCTCAAGTTCACGTAAGAAATGATTGAATATCTGGTTGACATCATTCGATTTTTCCGTCAATTCTTCGATATACTTATTCTGAATATCATAAATTCTCATTCCAGCTAAACTCTCATTTGTATATCTTACTAAAGCTCTAAGTTGCTGCTCATTGATCTCATGATCGGTATTTATTATAACTATTTTGTCTATACCAGTATCTAAACTTACAACAAATAATAATTTGTTGTTTGCTATTTTAAAAACTTCCAGTTTATCTAAAAAGCCATAAGCTATCTCCGGTTCTGCAACAAAGCTCAACTGGTCCGTGCTTTTGGCCAGCAATTGCATGACATAATGCAGTGTTGTGGCTGTGTCTTTATATGATGAGATTAGTATATTACGCAATAGTTTTTCTTGATCATAACTCATACTTAATATATTATTCTCCTGACTTGTTAGATAATGACGATAACCTGCGATAGTTGGGTTGCGCCCGGCAGAAGTGTGAGGTTGAAAAATCAAACTTTTTTTTTCTAGCTTATGCAAATCAATCCTCACAGTCGCTGGACTCACATCATCTAAATATTTATCACATATGATTTTTGAGGATACAGGCTCCCCATATTTAATATATTCTTCTATCAAATGAATCAGAACTTTTCTTTCTCTAATTTCATTCTTTTTCATATATTTATCCATAATACCTAGCACTCCATAGACTCGATTGCTAATCTGTAGACAATATAATTTGCAGGGCATAATTGTCAATCTAAATATCGGAGTGCTAATATTCACTTTGCATGTGACGGTATCCCCATTTGACAACTAAAGCTGACTATGTCTACACATATACTATAAGATATTTTTCGTTAATTTTAAAGGAATGCCTTCATCGGGAAGCACCAAGAAAAATAATTTGTTTCAATATTCGATTAAGTTGACCCTTTTTATTATAAGTATTGATGAACCCACTCGAATTGATTTTTTCTATTGACAGAATTATTTGGTGTAATTTGTTATCCATGATGAATTGTTTGTAGTAATTCATCGATTATATAGTGATTTTTTATTTTTTGGAGTGTCAGTTTGAATTGTAAAATGTAATATATTTTAGGCATATATTGCTTAATACAGAGTAAATAATTCAAGTTTTACGTTTTATAAGTCAATATGTATATCTTTTATAAGGAGTATGATATGAAATTGTATATATGGATAGTTTTTATTCTGTTTATCTTAAGCAGTTTATCCGGACAAGATAATAATCTTCCTTTGAGTTTAAGTATTCGCGGTCCAAACTATTACAATGTTTTAAGAATATCCAGTTTTGATGTAAAGAATCCACATCACCAACCGAATTTTTTCACATTAACAACTGAAAACACGGGAGAAGCAGATATTGTTGAACCTTATTTACATTTTACTTTCAAGTGGAATGATGACAATATTATAGATCCAGGAACAAAAACACAATATAGAAGGACAATACGCCAAGGTGAACGCGTGATATTTACAAATCGTGATCTTTTTGTTGAAAGTGATCAAATAGATTTTTCGAGACCAACACCTTCAATATCAATTTCCGATGTGATTGATAATGTCCCTCATATTCGTGACACAGTATTGAAGACAGGTCTATTTCCTGATGGTAGATATATCTTCATGTCTCAATTTCGAGATAGAGAAGGTAATCGTTTGTCAAATGAAGTAAGTTTTACTTTTGTTGTGCGCAATCCAGGTGGAATATTTCTAATCAGTCCTGGTACCCCTTTAGGTGTTAATATACCGACGATCAGCAGCAGTCCAATAAGTTTTAATTGGATAAGCAATCTAACCGGAACCCAAAATCTTTTTCATTTGCAAGTTACGGAATTTGAAGATTCCTCTGATTTATCACCTGGTTTTATTGATGTAAGTGGTAATCAAGTTTTAAACGAAGAGAATCTCAGTGATACATTCTACTCAAATTTTATAGACCTTAAGGACGGTAGATACTACGCTTGGCAAGTATCAACATCCATAATAGATCCTGCAGAGTTAACTACATCTGAAATTACCAGTCAGTATTACGCATTCCGTTACAGCTCTAATGATAATGATAACGACGGAAAAATCATTAATGATATTTTGTTTTTACTGATGAGTTTTAATCAACCTGAAATTATGGATTTAATTGCCTCAGGTTTTGTTCCTAGTGGTATTATTGAGCATAACGGCAGAGTATATAGGATGGAAGAAATACAAAGCATTCTTCAAGATATTGCAATGCAAAATATTATTAGCATTGAAATTGTCGATTGACAAAGAGGTATAAATATGAAACATATATTATTGATTGTTTTTTTATTAATGATCTTTAGTTTATCAGCTGAAACACCTATAGGTTTAACACTAAGGATGACTGGTGAAGTAAATCTTCAAAGGATCGATGAGATAAATTCACTTGAACTTGGAGATTCATTATTTAATAATGACATTATAAGAACCTATGAAGAATCTTTCGCTTTTCTAAGATTCATTGATGATGGTGCTACGTTAAGATTATTCGAAAATAGTATTCTTACTTTGGATACGGATCAAGATGAAGATAAATTTAGTAAAACAAATTATCTCGAAGTGGGTAGATTGTTTACTAACGTGCGGGAGAATAGTGGTGATTTAAGCGTAGAAACTCCTACAACAGTTGCATCTGTCAAAGGAACCAGTGGCTTTATCGTAGTTGATGCTGATGGGAATACTACAATAATTGTCTTAACAGGTCTTTTCGAAGTATTTAATACTATTTCAGGAAACTTTACAACCGTTACCGGTGGTAATAGCTGTCAATCAGATGTTGATGGTGAGTTATGGACTTACCCAAATGAGGACATAGATCCTGATTGGTTAGAAGATATTGACGAAGATGAATTTGAAGATAAAGACATTATTAAAATCGAGATGATCAGAGAAGATGGTGAAAGAAGAACAATTGAAATCGAATTAGAATAATATTGGAATTTCAGACAATCTCTCCTAATAGATTGGATAATTCCGGTTAGAGTTAATTAATAAGGAATATTAATGTTATGAAAAATTTTAAGTTAACCAATTATAAGTTTGCTGTAGGTTTGGGGATTTTTTTAGTTTGTTTTTCAATGTTCACAACCAATTCATTCGCTAATGAAATAATTCTTAGCCACATACCTCCATTATATGTCAATAATGACAGGCAAACTCCGATCAGTCTAACGATAATCAGTAGATATGAACTAATTGAAAAAGCAAGCTTATATTATAGAAGAATAGGTGATCCCACTTTTTTACAAATTGATATCGATCGATCCGAAATTTTTTCTAATGTATTGGCCTTTAATCTACCACCAGTGGATGAAATCTCAAGTGGTTATGAATACTATTTTGTTATTGAAACTGCAGAAAGAACCACTACATTCCCAACACGAAATCCTCAGACAAATCCAATTAGAGTAAGATCAAAAAGTCCCTCAGTTTCTTTTGACCAAAATTTTATACTCATGAATGATGAAACTGTCTTACAACCAAACCAAGATCTGATATTTGCAGTCTCGCTTTTTCCTATTGTTAAAGAAGTTGATTTTTCGAGCTTAAGATTATTTCTGAATGGAGTTGATGTCACTAGATATGCATCAGTTTCTCCACCGTTAGTAGTTTACAAAAGAGATAAGCCATCATCCGGGAATTATAATTTTTATGTCAGAGCCATAAAGAAAAATGGTCAAACAATTGAATCACCGGTATGGCAATATCAAGTATTAGAAAAAGAATCATTTACGAGAAATTTCCCATTCGATATGAGTGGAAATGCTTCTTTGACTACTAATTTGAGAGATATTTCCGGTTCTGAAGAATCTGTATTTTCAAGGACTAGTAGAAATGATGCAAATTTTAGACTAAACTTCAATACAAGACGTAATTGGTTTTTGATGAGATCAAGATTATACCTTACATCATATGAAAGCTCAAGCAAGCAACCACAAAACAGATATAGTTTTCAGTTTTCTATTCCTCACGTTGATATCCATCTCTTAGACTACTCTCCTGATTATGGCTCATTTTTATTATCTAATAAGAATTTAAGAGGTATAGCTGGCAGATTATATACAGCTGGGCTTAGTCTTTCTGCAGTCTACGGACAAAGTGCAAGAGCATTAGATGGTAAAGAAATCGTCGTTACCGAAACTCCAACAATGGATTTTGACGATCATATTACTTACAGTAAAGGGACTTTTCAAAGAAATACAACAGGTATTAAGCTTGATATAGGAGAAAGAGAAGGATTACGTATAGGTTTCGGATTCGTAAAAGTTAAAGATGACCTCGATTCTCTAGAAGAAAAATACTATCGAATTGTTAATCAACACGAAGAAAACGATTTAACTTTTCTCACAAGTCCCAGGGATAATTTAGTTTTAGGTTTTGATACCAGATTATCATTAGATAATCAAAGATTTATTGTTGGTACCGAAGTGGCTGCAAGTATATATAATAGTAATATACACGAAGGGGCTATGAGTAAAGAAGAGTTGGAAGATTACTTGGAAGGTGAATCTTTACCATTTGATCCTGAAAGTCTAGATAAGTTGATTATTATTAATCAAAATGTTGAACCTATTATACCCGGTAGAGACAATTTAGCCTTTCAGGTTTATCTTAGATGGTTTCTTTTAAACAACATGCTAAATATATCGTATTCTGAGATAGGTGCTAGTTTCCGTTCTTTAGGATCCCCATACACACAAAACGACGCTCGGGTTTTTACTGTATCTGATTATATAAATCTTTTAAATAATCGTCTTTCTATTGATGCCGGTGTAAACATAGTTACCGACAATTTATCAGAGCAAAAATCAACAACGACAACAAATACCAATTGGCATATCCAATCAATGTTTAGACCGGCAGCAAATTTCCCTTACTTCAGGTCGGGAGCAAATTTTTCAACGTCTTCCAATGATCTGGAACCAATGGAACACGATGACTATTATGAATCATACTTTTTAAAGCTAGATCAGGAAATGCAAGCCTACAATTTTGGCATTGGTTACCGATTTGAACATTTCCCACATACAGTCACATCTGTTGATCTATCCTATGATATATCCGAAGATAAAGATTTAACTGAGGCAAGGGTATTCGATATATCAAGAGATTCGTACAGAATAAGTATCTTAAATTCATTACGTGGTGTACCTTTAACAACCAGGTTCAGATTAAGCACTTCGAGACACAAAGAAAATTCACAACCTGAAAGCGCAACTAAAAATTTTAGTACATTCGGACTAAAAAATGAATACATTTTTTGGAACGGTTTCTTAACTCCTTATTTAGATATATCATTACATACTTTCGGTGAACATAACAATACTTTATCAAGATATGACTTAGGTTTTAATATGCGTCCCTATGCACAAACTAGTATTAATACGCGAATTGAATTAGCTTCTTTCAAGGATAAGGAATTTGATGATCGGGACTATAACACATTCGGATGGCACCTAAATATCAATAAACGTTTTTAATTAAAATGAACAAACTATTCGTGTCTAATTATTAAACACCGAAAAATATCAATCCACTAGATAGATTAGATAGGATTAATAGTTAATAGATCATATTGCAAGATTAGCTTTATTCTTTGATTTAGGATTTTTATGAAAAAATATCTGCATCTTCTTCTGGTGCCGGTTATTATTGTCTTATCCTCTCAGATTATTTTTCAAACTAATTTCTGGCAGTTTCTGGAGAAAAAAACACAAGACACACTATTTCATCTCCGAGGTGAAAAAACAATCAGTGAGGAGATAGTAATTGTCGCAATCGATGATGAAACTTTCACCTGTTTAGATATATGGCCATTCCCAAGATCATTATATGCCAGATTGATTAAAAATCTTCAAAAAGCAGAAGCTCGTCAGATAGTATTCGATATTCAATTTACAGAAAGATCACCGGATGAAGACGAAGATTTAGCATTAGCTTCCGCAGCTGCGAACTTCGGAAACGTCATTTTCGCCGGAGAGTTGCAAAAAGGGATTCAAGATAGATATACCCAAGCGAGATTAATTAGTCCGATATCGTTTCTAAGACAAAAGACCCTAAATTGGGGAATAGTAAACATAAGTCCTGATCATGATGGATATATTCGTAGATATACCCTCTTTGAAATATTTGCTGAAAATGAGCCTTACTTTTCCATAGGAATAGTTGCTTTGGCAAATTTAAAACAATTTGATACTGAATGGAATTGGCAAGATAAAATCCGATTACATAGGAAATATCTTCAGGTAATAGGTAAAGAAATACCCATTATTGATAGAAATCGTACAATAATAAATTTTTATGGAGAACCGGGCACTTTCCCACGTTATTCATTCTTTGATGTTATAGATGATGAAACTTTCAGTGAACTTGGTATAGGTAATCCCATTTTTCAGGTAAATGCTTTTGAATCGCTGTTAGAAGCTGAAGTGTTTAAAGATAAAATTGTATTAATCGGTGCCACAGCTCCGGTATTACAAGATCTTCACCATACTCCATTAACTGAAACAGATCTAATGCCTGGAGTTGAAATCCATGCAAATTTTATGGAAATGGTACTTCAAGAAGATTATCTGACAATATTTTCACCTTTATTATATCTATTATTATTGTTTTTGGTTTCATTCATTGTGTACTATATATATATGCACTTAAAACCGCTTTGGTCCTTATTGTTAATGACTTTCTTAATTGGTATTTATGTCTATGTAGTATATTATTTATTTACCGAAAGAAATCTTCTTGTCTCTGCTATACAAATTCCAGCATCATTGATAATAATTTATATAGTAGGACTTATCCATCAATATTGGAAAGCAAGTAAAGAGAAAAGACAGATTAAACATGCTTTTATGCATTATATGGCACCAGATCTAGTAACAGAATTATTGAAAAACCCACACAAATTGAAATATGGAGGGTCTCTTCAAGAAATTACTGTGTTATTTTCTGATATACGGTCTTTTACATCTTATTCGGAAAAACACTCTCCGGGGGAAACTGTAACTATACTACACGAGTATCTTACAGAAATGGTCGATATTATCGTAGCAAATAAAGGGATTCTTGATAAGTTCGTAGGTGACGAAGTTATGGCTCTTTACGGTACTCCGATAAAACTAGAAAATGCTGCATTATCAGCATGTAAAACTGCCATTGAAATGAGAATAAAACTCAAAGAATTACAAAAAAAATGGAAACAAGAAGGAAAGGATATTTTTGAAATTGGTATTGGTATAAACACCGGTCAAGCAGTAGTTGGTAATTTAGGTTCGCAACAGATCTTTGATTACACAGCTATAGGCGATACGATAAATCTTGGAGCTCGACTAGAAGCAATTAATAAAGAATATGCTACCCAGAATAAAATAATAATCAGCGAATATACTTTGGAAAAAGTCACTGACCTCGTAGATGTAAAATATCTGGATGAAGTTAAAGTGGTTGGTAAAGAGAATCCTGTTAAAATATATGAATTAATAAACATAAAAGTTTAATTAACAGTTTATTATGACCATTAATTAACAGTGATCATTTTTAGGTAGTAGTTTGTTGACTTCCATTAGATTAAAATAGTTCGGACAAGACTTATTAACTGCTTCTTTTCCCATAATTTTTACATGGGGATAAACAGCCCGTAGTAATGAAAAAGCCATTATAAGACGGTGATCATCATAACCATTCAAAGTAACTGAAGGCACTTCCTTATTAAGTAATGATTTTACGTATAAACTGCTCTTATGGTAATCAATCTCCGCATTTATTTTTTTTAGTTCTATTATCAAGTTTTCTAATCTATTGGACTCTTTATATCTGATATGTTCGACATTGCTGATTATTGTTTGATTATTTGAATTCGCAAAAAGGCTTAAAACGACTAAGGTTGGGACTTGATCCGGCATATTAACCATGTTAACCTCAATGGGCTTAAGGTAATCAGCAGTCACATATATAGCTCCACTTTCAATACTCACAATCGCACCCATTTTCTTCAAAATATGAAGAAAATGATAATCGGGTTGACAGGAATAATTTAAAGTTGTAATAATACCCACCTTTTTATTTAAAATACATCCCACACTCCAAAAATAACATGCAGATGAAAAATCAGGTTCAATAATATATTTATCGCGTTTTACATAACGATAGCTATTAACCTGATTTCTATGGTCAATTTTGTTGGCGAGATGAATTGGTAAGCCAAAATCTTCCATAATTTTTAAAGTTAGATTTATGTATCTTGAAGAAACCGAAATTGATTTTGATGAGTCAAAAATCAATTTTCCCCGCTTCGAATTAGATGGTTGATACCTATACTCTGTAAAACCATTATTAACTTCTTGGCTAAAATGATCCAAAATATGATGAGAATTATCTATTATGGGAGAACTGAGTAAAATACCACTTAACAACTGACTCGTAATATGCGAAGCTGTTGCATTTAAAACACCACTGGTAAAAACTAACTTATCTACACCTTTGATAATGATGGTTTTGTTGACATAATCAATATTACCTCCAAGTAACTTAATCAACCTCATCAATGACTCAAGAGGTCTTTGAGCTAATTGATCACTAATGCGAATATTTACTTGTGCCTGAGGACAGGCTGCTAACCTTATTGCTAAAAACCTTAGCGCAGCCGCAGAATCCTTAATTTTCACAGTAAAATTTCCTTTAAATTCATGACAAGGAAAGACTACGGTTTCCAGCCTGTTATTCCGTATGAATTTGTAGCCAAGTACCTTTAAGGCATCAATTAAGGTAACAACATCATTACAAGCAGGTAGATTGGAAATTGTTAAAGGTTGGTTAAAAAAAGAAGTTATTATTAGTGTCCTTATGGCAATAGATTTTGATCCTGGAACACTTATCAGCAGCCTTTCTTGATTAACCATTATGTTTGACAGATTAGCTTAAAAACATTACCTGTTAATGAATATTATGATTTATATTCTCCTTAACACTTCCGTTCTAACTTAAGATAAACTTCCTTACCGTTGATATCCCATTTATTCATTTCATGGCTCTTGTCTTTAATTATTTGGTCGGCTAATGTCTCGTTCTTAATATAATCTCGATAGGAATGAATAACATTATCAATTTCCTCGTCACCATAGTAATATATAATAATTTTATCCATTATATTATAGTTTGATTCTTTCCGGGTAAACTGAATTTTATTAACCAACTCTCTAGCATATCCTTCTAAAATTAATTCTGTAGTTAACTGAATATCGAGTGCTATGTATAGATTCTTGTTTGATTCGAATACATAGTTCTCTTTATTCAAACAATCTATAATAATATCTTCATTTGATATTTTTATTGTTTCACCATCAATATTGAGATGATATTGGTTTTTCTCTTCCAATACTTTAACAATATCATTAGAATCGGCTTGTTGTAAAGCTGCTGCAATACTCTTTAATAATTTACCGTATTTTGGTCCCATAACTTTAAAATCAGGTTTGATATCATAATCAACAAAATTGTTTTTATCTTCGATAAACTTGATTTCTCTGACATTAAGCTCCTCTTTTATCAACTCCTCCATTCCAATTACTAAAGAAACATATTTGACGGGAATGTAGATAGCTTGTAGTGTCTGTCTGACTTTAATTTGACAATTGTTACGTGCGGTTCTTCCTAAAGAAACAATATCAATAACAACTTGCATCCTTTCTTCTAAAGACTTATCGATCATGTCAGGTAAAGGGCTTGGATAATCAGTGAGATGAACACTCATATCATTAGTAATATTTCTGTATAGTTGTTCGGATATATAGGGCACGAAAGGAGCAATCAATTTACTCAAACCAACTAAAATGTACGCAAGAGAGATATAAGCTTCCTCTTTATCGGCTGTCATTGTGAGTGCCCAATATCTACGCCGTGCTCGGCGTACATACCAGTTACTTAATTCATCTAAAACAAAATTCTGAATGAGACGTACACTTCGGGTTAGATCATAACGGTCATTATAATATGTAACTTCCGTTACTAAGGATTGGAATCTTGATATTATCCATCTATCCAATTCACTCTTAATTAGCTCTAATTTTTCAGGTTCGCAATAATCGGCACTTAACTTCCATTTGTCGATATTTGCATAAGTTGCAAAAAAGGAATACACATTTTTTAAGGTTCCTAAAAGCTTATTAGCTACCTCTTCTACACCTTTAATATCAAATTTGGTAGGGACCCAAGGTGAGCTAACAGCTATCAAATACCATCGTATCGCATCAGCACCATATTCATTCATTAACACAATGGGATCTACAGAATTTCCTTTACTTTTACTCATCTTTCGACCCGCTTTATCTAGGATCAGATCATTGACAAGCACATTCTTGTATGACGATTTACCCTTGAGCATTACCGATATTGCTAACATAGTGTAGAACCAGCCACGAGTCTGATCAATTCCTTCACTTATAAAATCTCCGGGGAATAGTTTTGAGTCAAACTGGTCCTTATTCTCAAAGGGGTAGTGCCACTGGGCAAAAGGCATAGAACCACTGTCGAACCAGCAATCAATGACTTCAGGAGTTCTAAACATTTTACTGCTGCAGGAAGGACATATAAGAACTACTCTATCTATATATGGTTTGTGTAACTCAATATTTTCCGGAACTTCTACTAAATCTTCTGTGGTATCGTCTTTACTAATCTGCATTTTACCCAATGCTCGCAGTTCTTCAATTGAACCTATTGATTGTTTATTCTCACAGCCACTACATAACCAAACATTAAGTGGTGTTCCCCAAAATCTATCACGACTAATTGCCCAATCAACATTGTTTTCCAACCATTCACCAAATCTCTTTTCACCAACAAAGGAAGGATACCAGTTGATTTTATGATTCTCTTCGATCATTTGCTCTCTAAAATCACTGGTACGTATATACCATGAAGAACGTGCAAAATAAATCAAGGGAGAACTACAGCGCCAGCAGAAAGGATAATTATGCATAATCTGGGTCCGTTTATATAATAATCCTCTATCTTTTAAATTCCTAATTATTCCTTTATCGGCGTCCTTGACAAATAAGTTAGCCCATTCGGTTATCTCAAGGGTAAACTTACCTTCTCCATCTACCGGCTGTAATACCGGCAAATCATATTTTGCACCTGTATTATAATCGTCTTGCCCAAAAGCTGGAGCTGTATGGACAACACCTGTACCATCTTCTATAGTAACATAGTCTGCAGTAACGACAAAAAAAGCTTTTTTCTCCGGTATGATAAATGGAAATAATTGCTGATATTCCATTCCGAAAAGCTCTTCCCCGGAAAATTCATTAATGATCGTATAATCACCATCAATCACTGATAGACATCCTTTCGCCAAAATAAAAAACTGTTCCATGTGTTTGATAATTACATAGCCTTCTGTTGGATTAACTGCTAAAGCTACATTGGATATCAAAGTCCAGGGTGTAGTTGTCCAAGCTAATAAATACAGTCTCTGCTCATCAAATTCATTATTGTTTTTCAAAACATTTCTGGTAACTTTAAATTTCACAAAAACCGATGGATCTTCTACTTCTTTGTATCCTAAAGCGACTTCATGGCTTGATAATGGTGTTTCACAGCCTGGGCAGTAAGGTACAATTTTATGTCCTTTATAGATAAGGTTTTTATTCCAAAACTGGTTCAATATCCACCAAATAGTCTCAATATATTTATTATCGAGAGTGATATAAGGATTATCCAAATCAATCCAATAACCCATCAATTCGGTCATCTGCCGCCATTCTTTTTCATAATTAAAAACTGATTCACGGCATTTTTCACAAAATTTATCTACTCCGTATTCTTCAATATTGTTTTTATGTTTCAAACCTAATTGATTTTCAACTTCAATTTCTACAGGCAATCCATGTGTATCCCATCCAGCTTTTCTTTCAACTCGATACCCTTTCATAGTCTTGTAACGACAAACAATATCCTTAATAGCTCTCGATATAACATGATGGATACCAGGTTTTCCGTTAGCAGTTGGCGGCCCTTCATAGAAAACAAAATTAGGTGCTTGTTCTCTAAAAGTCATGCTTAATTTGTCTATACTATTATTTTGCCAGTAGTCTCTGATTTTTTCTTCGAAAATACTGTTTTTCTCTTTCAAATCAATTGATTTATACATCTCCATCTAACTCCTTCTTTAGTTTAAAATATCTATATAAAACATGCTTTCAGTTTATAAAAATATCCACTTATACCGGTTATCTCTTCAAATATATTATCTCAATATAACATTCTCTATCAAAAGTAAATGGGAAAGACTGATCTAAAAAAATTTTGGTTTGTAAATTTCTACTGTTGCATGACTGAGTTCTTCGTCACTATACAAAGCTCTTTCCCAATTTTCAACCATTTTTCGATATCTTCTTTGTGAACGAGCAGGAATCTCAACACTGGTTAGCCTACTTGCTAACTCATCTCCTCTATCAGTATAGAGTTTAATAAAAATAGATTCTTTTCTATCCATTTGAGTATTATTTCTAATAACAAATAGTACATCAACGCTAGATAATGTCTGATTATCAAGATAGACTTGATTTATATCGAAGTAAAGATCAAGTCTATCATACCAACAAGACCGAAAATAGAAACCTAATATAACAGCTATTAGAAGTATTAATTTGATCGCCGGTGGTGCATATCTCTTCTTTAAAGAGTAATCGGGTCTTTCAATCATACAAACTAAACCTCGATCATAATATACTAATACTATTTTTTTTGATCATTCTTAATATCAGATACAATCAGATCAACTCCATCCATTACCTTAGGAACAGATATCTCTAACAAATTAAGGATAGTTGGCGCAATATCTCCTAACTTACCATCTTTCAAACGGAAATTCTTATTGTTATATAATTTTATGGTTATCGGAACAAGATTGTTTGTATGAGCAGTAAAAACATTACCGTTTTCATCTAACATTTTTTCTGCATTACCATGATCAGCTGTCAATATTATATGAAAATTATTCTTTTCTGCCACTGGTATAACTTCACCTACACATTGATCTACTGTCTCTATAGCTTTGATTACAGCTTCAAAATCTCCAGTATGACCTACCATATCGCAGTTAGCAAAATTGACAACTATGAGTTGGTATTTATCTTCATGTAAAGCTTCTAATAATTTGTCTTTAACTTCTAAAGCACTCATTTCAGGTTGCAGGTCATAAGAAGCTACTTTAGGAGAAGGCACTAATAATCTATCTTCTAATGGGAATGGTTTTTCACGGCCACAATTAAAGAAGAAAGTAACATGAGCATATTTTTCTGTTTCTGCTAATCTCAATTGTTTGACATTATTTTTACTTAATACCTCACCTAATATATCAGTCAGACTTGGAGCTTTAAAAGCTACACTGAGGTAATCGTCAAACTCAATATCATATTCGCTCATAGAAACAAAATGCAGGTTTTCAAACTTTTCAACTTCAAAATCTTTAAAGTCGGGTATAATGAAAGATCTCGTTAATTGCCTGGTTCTATCAGCCCTGTAATTCAAAAATACAATCACATCATTTTCTGAAACCTTAGCAACAGGTTTATCATCTTCTGTTATAACCTTAGGAATTATAAATTCATCGGTGATATTTTTGTCATAACTATCTTTTATAGCAAGTTCTGGATCTTCATATTCCTCACCTTTGCTTCTGACAATAGCATCATAAGCCAACTTAATTCGATCCCATCTTTTATCTCTATCCATGGCGTAATAACGACCCGAAATTGTAGCTATTTTACCTAAACCTAATTTATTGCTTTTTTTCACATAGTCTTTTAAAAAACCTAATCCGGAATTTGGTAAAGTGTCTCTGCCATCCGTAAAACAATGTAAATAGACTTCAAAATACTTCTTTTGGTAGCATAACTCTAACATTGCATACAAATGACCCAAATTACTATGAACATTACCATCTGATAATAAACAAAAAAGATGTAACTTACTTTTACGTTTATTTGCAGTATCTATAGCATTATTTAAAACGCTATTGTCAAAAAACTCTCCGGATTTTACCTTATTATCAATCATCGTATTGAGCTGATATACAACTCTACCCGCACCAATATTCATGTGGCCGACTTCTGAGTTACCCATGATGCCTTCAGGTAAACCTACAGCTGTACCGGAAGCTTTTAAACTAGCATGAGGGTTAGCTTCAATGAAGTTATCAATATTCCTAGTATTAGCTGCATAAATTGCATTGCCTTTACAATGGGAATTCAACCCCCAACCATCTAATATTAATAATAATATTTTGTCCATCGTAATTCCTTTATAGCTAAATTCATGGGTAACAGTTCCTATCAGTTGATAATTGTCAAACTATTTTATCATATTAGCATCCTATCTGAACTGAGCTTAGTAGTTAAGATATAAAACTCACAATTATCAAACCAAATTAATCTGCTTTAATTCATTGTATATCGGCTCATTTAATTTTTATTTTGGTTGAGCAGTGCATGATTAATGCCTTTTAATGTTGTCTGTCATCATTATGATACAAGACATAAATTGTTAAGAGGTATAGTCGTTTTAGCGAAAAAACTTGCCTTCGAAAGCTATTTGAATATATTAGTAAATAAGTAAATGAATATATTTTCAACTAAAATGAGGAGGAATAATGGATAATTACTCAACAAACGAAATCATTGAAATGGCGGTGCAAATTGAAAGAAGTGGGTATAGTTTTTATCAAGAAGCACTTAAAAGAACTGATCTAGACGATAAGATGAAAGAGTTATTAGAATTTCTTAGTAATGAAGAGAAGAAGCATGAGACAACTTTTTTAAGTATGCGTGACGGTGAAGATAAAATCAATATATCAACTACAGATAATTGGAATACAGTTACCAGCTTTATGAAATCTATCGTCGAAAACAGAATTTTTACAGATCCTGAATCTGCAATTAAGAAAGCAAAATCATCTCATTATCGAGAAGAATTGCTAAAGAATGCTCTCCAATTCGAAAAAGACACACTCCTATTATATCATAGTTTGCACGGATTGAGTGAAGACAGTAAAGCTAAGAATTTACTTGAGAATATTATTGTAGAAGAAATGTCCCATATTACAAAATTAGCTCTTTTTATGAATGACTAATACCGTGTCAATAAACAATCAACAGACTAATAATTAATAGATATTAGATAATAAGAGAAGAGAGCATTGAGTATTGTAAATAATACTTCGTGAATATCGTATTCAGTAGACAACCAATTAATACTCTCTTCTCTAGTTTTTTATATTCCCATAATAGTTATACTCAATAATCCTTTAAGCACTATAAGTATATATCAATTTAGAGCTTGAATTATAAGATTCAAACTATTCATTACTGTCAGGTTATCTGATTAAAATTCATAACATTATTATTTAGAGAGGTATATTATGCTTACTGATAATGAAATAGCCAAAAGGACTAAACTCAAACCAATTATCGAAATCGCTAAGAGTATCGGTTTAGATGAAGATGAACTTGATCTATACGGAAAATATAAAGCTAAACTAACATACAAGGCTTTAGAAAGAATACGATCAAAGCCTATGGGGAAGCTTATTTTAGTTTCAGCTATTACCCCCACACCTGCGGGAGAAGGTAAAACTACTACTTCTATCGGCTTATCAATGGCTATGAACAAAATTGGGAAAAAATGCATAGTTGCTATTCGTGAACCTTCAATAGGGCCAACTTTAGGTGTGAAAGGAGGAGCTGCAGGCGGGGGTTATTCTCAGGTATTACCAATGGAAGATATCAACCTTCATTTTACCGGTGATATGCATGCTATAACATCTGCTCATAACAATCTAGCAGCACTAATAGATAATCATATCGTATCTGGTAACAATCTGGGAATAGATCCTGTTGCGGTAACTTGGCGCCGGGTATTAGACGTAAATGATCGATCCTTGAGAAATATTCTGATTGGTTTGGGAGGTAAAGGACAGGGAATACCGCGAGAAGAAGGTTTCGATATCACTTCAGCATCCGAATTGATGGCTATTCTCTGTTTAGCTAATGATATAGTCGAATTAAAAGAAAAGATCGGTAATATTATCATCGGATATAGCTTTTCTAAGGAACCTGTTACCGTCAGGATGTTAGGAATTGACGGAGCTATTACCGTTTTATTGAAGGATGCATTAAAGCCCAACTTGGTACAAACAACCGAAAACACACCTGCATTTGTTCATGGTGGCCCATTTGCAAACATTGCACAAGGAGCCAATAGTATACTTTCAACCAAAACTGCTCTCAAATTGTCTGACTATGTAGTCACGGAAGCAGGTTTTGGTTTTGATTTAGGGGCGGAAAAGTTCTTTGATATAGTCTCACAATATGGAGATTTTTGTACTCATGCGGTTGTTTTAGTTGCCACAATAAGAGCTTTAAAGATGCATGGAGACGTAAAAAAGAATAAACTAGCAGAACCGAACCCCGAGGCAGTTATAAAAGGTATCGTCAACTTAGAAAAACATCTGGAAAATATTGCGAAATTCGGCATGAAATCGATAGTAGCTATTAATCGTTTTTCCGAGGATACTGAAGAAGAACTTCAAATTGTTATTGATTTCTGTGAAAGTAAAGGTGCAGCTGTTGAAGTCGTTGATTACTGGGGGAAAGGAGGAGACGGTGGTAAATTGCTAGCCCAAAAAGTTGTAGACTCCATAGATAAACATATTTGTGATCAAAAACCTCTTTATGATTGGAATCATCCTGTTAAGGATAAGATAAAAACAGTTGCAACAAAGATATACGGAGCAGAAAATATTGATTTCACCGATAAAGCAAAAAAAGATTTAAAGAAAATTGAAAAATTCGGTTTCGATAAATTACCAATATGTATAGCAAAAACCCAAAAATCACTCTCTGATAATCCTGCTCTGCTAGGACGTCCCAAAGATTTCTTAGTAACTGTACGTGAAATAATTATTGCTGCCGGAGCCGGTTTTTTAATTCCTATTACTGGGGATATAATGAGAATGCCCGGACTCCCTAAAAAACCTAATGCGGAAGTTATTGATATCGACTATAAAGGTGAAATTATAGGTTTGATGTAACAAAATATTTCAAAGATAACATCGATGTCGGAGATGAGGGCGGGATATTGATCTCGACCTCATCGTCCTCTCACACCATCCTGCGAACTCTCGTGCAGGGCGGTTTCTTTAGAATTTAAACGGTTTGCGTCAAGGCTCGTCCTTCTTCACACGCTGAAAACCACTAATGACTAACCTTACCGGTACGTGGACAGAATACGTCAGCCCCGTTTATTGGTAAGTATCAACTCCCCATTCTCCAGAAAGGTTTATCTGAGGCTGACAATATTTCTCTGTCTTTAACATAGCTTTTACAGTTATTCATTTAACTGCTCCTTGTTTTAAAGATTCAGTCCTTCGTTCCACCTCCATTACAGAGATTTCGTCACTACTATGACTTCGGCTGACTCCTCAACCCTATAGATTAAGCACATGCATGGCACACAGAAATGGGCACAGCAAAAAGCTATGCCCATTATATCATATAAGGATGTATTTATTCAATATTGAACAATTATCACTTAATCATTATCATCTTTCTGGTTGTAGAGTAAGTATCGCTCTCCATTCGATAGAAATAAATACCACTACCGACTTCGGTCTTATTATCGTTTCTACCGTCCCAAATAACTGTATGATAACCCGCTTCCATTTCACTATCTACTAAAGTTCTTATTTTTTGACCTTTTGTATTAAAAATATCCAGTCTCACATTGTCTGATGTTGCTAATGAGAAACTGATTTTTGTATCTGGATTAAACGGATTAGGATAATTGCCAATTAATTCAGTAATAACTGGGTTGAGGGCATTTTCATCTTCTACATTTAGTATTATAACATCTTCAGTAGAAACCGGATCTGAATCCCCAGTTGTATATTGTGCTACTACACTATAAACGTAAGAACCAATTGGGATACTAAGATCTCGATAATACTCTTCCTCGACGTTCTCTGCTATAACTTCTTCATCTCTTATTACCTTATAGCCCAATAGTTCTCTGCTCTTACTACTCTCTCGTTCGCTGACAGACTTGTTTCGACTCACAAGCTGTGAATCTCTTCCATCAAGGAAACCTGCATATGCATGTACATTCCAGTTAAAGTCGAACTGGGCATTGACTGATAATAATGTAGTCCATTGATTATCCACGAACATCAGGTTACCGTATCTATCTACAGCTGGACCGTTATCACATGCTGCAGGATATGCATCAGGAGCACTGACGTTGTAACCGAACCAAATTTCTTCTTGAGAACTAATTAGGATCGGAGTATCTAAATCTATGGTATTCCACTGACGGTTAGTAAATGTCGTCACTTCTTGTGATAAGACTTCCCGTCCGGAGTTTATAGCTGGTACAACCGATCCACCCTGCCATATTTTTAACGTATATGTAGCTCCTTCATGAAACGGGAAGAACTTCATTTTTGTTAGATAGAGATTTGCAATTTTAAGTTCTTCAATTTCATCAGGTGTAAAACGTTGTGCTACCATCATTTCAATAGGACCACCTGTTCCGATAGCATTATCTTGATTAACACCAGAGTCCCAATGAATCCACTGTTCTTCGCCTTCAACCGTTCCAGGTGGAGACCAAGCTAACCTAACATTATTGTCATTAAAAACTTCGTATTCCAAATCCGAAATTACAACAAGATCTTCAACAAATTCTAAGGTATATTCGAACACATCTTCATCAACGACAATATCTCGAGCGACATATCGTTTAAATCCGGGAAGTCTGGCAACTATGTCATAGGTTCCTCTCCAAACATTTTCAAATATAACAACGCCGTTTTCCGGTATTTCTTGTGAATATTGATGATCATGATCACCAGTAGTATCAATATTTGTCAAACTGACATAACCACCAACGACCGGATCACCGGAGTTTGTTGATACTTGAACCACTGTCATCACTTCCATTCTATTCGGCAATTCATTAGACTTGGTAGGAATGGATAAGACATCATTGGTGTATACAGCGATAACAGCATATGCATAAACTTCCGGATCAAGATTTTCCCAATCAGTATCTGTAAATATCGTATCTGTTTGAGTTGATATTTCAGTCCAATTTTCTGGAGAATCAACATCGTTAATTTGGTATCTGTATAACTTATACTCTTCAAGTACTCTTTCAGAAAGACCGTCACTATGACCTATACGTTCATTTCTATAAATAGATCTTCCGGGTCTCCAATTATCACTTGGTGTATGACCGTTATCGGAAGCCAACCCAAGAACACCGGAAACTGTAGAAGGTCTGTCAATATTTAACATATTATCATTGTTGATATCTTTATAATTCTTTAGTTCAGACTGATTAGGACTACCAAGTGCTATAGATCTATCATTCTGATCATAACCTGCGTAAGCCTGGATATTCCAATTCGTACTGATAGGAGGGTCAGTAATTTGAGTTAAAGTAGCCCACTCACCACCAAAAGATATCAAGTTTCCATATCCTTCAACTGCCGGACCTTCATCACTTCCCGCAGGGAAACCAAACTCAGTTGCTATATCATATCCTATCCAAATCTCTTGATCTTGTCTGATTCTAACAGGGTCATCTAAAACTACTTCATTCCATTCTTCGTCTTCAACATTTTCAACTAATTGAGAAGTGATTAATTCACCTGGGACGAAAGGATCGGAACCACCATCTCTCCATACTTTAATTGTAAAAGTTGTAAAATCAGCAAATTGAGGGAAAAATTTAACAGCAGTAATAAAAAGACCTTGAGCATTCATCTCTACGATATTGTCATGGGTAAATCTCGCAGCAACCTGAAATTGAGCAGGCCCACCGGTCCCGATACTGTCATAATTCTCTCCATCATCCCAATGTAACCATTGTACTTGTGAAGGTGCCGGAGTTTCCCATGTTACTTTAGCATATCCTTCATCACTTTCTTCTGCTACAAGATTACGAGCCCTAAACGCTAATTCGTCTATAAGTATATCTCCAATATCAAGATCGATGTTAGTTACATTAACAATACTGATATGTTCTTGATATCCAAATGATAGAATAGTTAGCTCATACGGTATTTCTTCTACATATCCTAAAACATCAGTAATCTCAAAATATCCATCTTCATCGGTAAAAGTATGGCAATCTTCTGTATAGAAATCATAACCGACTAACCCTTGCAGTAATATTTCAGCATTTTCCACACCATCGTGGGTATCACTGGCTATCACTCGGCCGGTTAAGTTAAATCGTAATTCCTTGGGTAAAAGATTCGAAAATGCAGGTTCAGATATAACATCTTGAGTATAGACAGCTCGTACAGCATAACCATAATAGCCGGCATCCAAATCAGACCATCCAGTATCCATGTAAGTCGTATCCTCTAAAGTCGCAAGATAATCCCATTCATCAGGTTCGTTTTGATCCACAAGATTGTATCTGAATACTTGGTATTCTTCCAAAACTCGATATTCCGTAGGACGACTAGTTCGATCAGCTCGTCTATTCTCTCTGCTTATTTGTAAATGATCTTGGTCTACCCCGCTTTCGGAGGCTAAAGTTAATAATCCACTATTAGTTGAAGTATTAACATCACCGCTAGTGCGAGTTCTGTTATTTCTTGGTTCAGGTTCTGTTGCTATAGCAACAGATCGGTCGCCACGGCTAAAACCTGCATAACCTTGAATATTCCAATTAAATGTAAGAGCTGGAGCTAATTCAGTCAAAGTATGCCAATCACCATCAAAAAATATCAAATTACCAAATCCTTCGACTTGGGGACCTTCATCACACCCAGCTGGAAATCCATGGGGTGTATCAATTGAGTATCCAAACCATAGCTCTTCTTCCGGTAAAATTTCAACTGCCGCACTAAGTTCTATTTCATTCCACTCGCCAATGACAGGATTAGTAACATCTTGTGAATGTACTTCTACACCTGGATCATAAGGATCATCAGATCCACCGCGATAAACCTTTATTGCATAATCTGCAGCAGCTTCTCGAGGGAAAAAGCGTACGGTAGTTAACGATAAACCGGTTACTAACAAATCGTCTAACTGTTCCGGTGTAAAACGCGATGCAACAACCATATAAACTTCACCTGCTCCAATTCCATCATTATTGTCACCATCATCCCAATGAATCCATTGCGGTTCACCAGGTATCGGGGTGTTCCATTGAAGATTAACTGCATCTTCCTCTTCATCTTCAATTGCCACAACATTTCCCGGAAGAAATGCTATCTCATCAATCCTTATAACATCCAATTCAATATCACTGTCAAAAACAGTTATCTGACTTTCATGGGGCTGATATACTGGATACGAAATATTTAATACATAATCAATACCATCATCTTCCTCACCTTCAACATTTTCAAAAGTGAAATACCCATCTTCATCACTAAGTGTGTCGTACTCATTAACCGGGTCAGCGGAAACGAGTGTAATGACTGCATTCTCAAGCCCTTCGGGTTCATCGTTAGCAATTACGCGTCCAGTAATTGTAACAGCTGTAAGTGCAAATGATACACTTAAAAGCATTAGGACAAACACCATCCTTAACATAAATGTTTTCATCATAACCTCTCTTTTCTAATTACTAATTTTGTCTTTCTTATATACATACTTTAATGTCAAGATCAGAATTACAGTTACATAACTAAACTCCTGACTCAATACTAAATATCCTTAACCACCGTAATTTATTTATCATTAATTGAACTACAGTATATTCAAAATACATCATATCTTTTTATGTTGAACAACCATATTTTTCCCGTCTATATACTGTCAACCTCTTTTTTTACATCACTATTCAACCGTTTATTCTTAATAACTCTCATTTTCGGAAAGAATATTTTTTGCCAGAGATATATAGTTCGTAGCAGTAGTTCGTAAATAAACTTGCAGATCGTAGTTATGCTAATAATTAACCCAATAACAGATACCAAGCTTATAATAAGTATCGAGTAAAAAGCCTTTTAGATCAAGTTAAATCATAGTAATTTGTTATAATAATGTGATTACTTATTCCCGTCGTTTAGATAGAATTCATTATAGGTTTACCTGGGTTAAAAAGAAAAAGTGATGCGTCATTGTTAATATTTGAGCAGATGGTACTTTTGATGTTAAAATGTTAATGTTCATCTTTTAGTAACTCCCTGTCTCTACACATTATCTATACTAAAGTTACGTCCCAAATGTCGGTGTAAATTCAAACTCATTCTTTCACTGGTTCTTAAGAGCATCTCCT
>PWOA01000091.1 GCA_003564155.1 Candidatus Cloacimonadota bacterium | reverse complement strand
TTTTCGCTCCAGTCGCCACCACAAAACCTACCGCTTCATCAAAACTGTTCCCTTAATACTTTTTTTAATTAGTGTTTTTTCGTGTAATTCGTGGACAAAAAAACACCTTCAATCCTCAAATCAACACTAAACCCTAAACCCTAAACCCTAAACTCTAAACTCTTAACTTCCCTTCACAGTAACCTTAACACTCGGCAGTGAGCGATAGCAGCTGTACCTGCCAATCTTTATCTGTTTTTTGAGGTGCTTTTGCAGTTCCAAGTTAACTTTACCAATCATTCCCAGAGCCTTACCTACCGACTTTCTTACGGCATCGGCTGGCTTAAAATACTCATCGGGCATATTCGTGGAAGTTTTATCTGGTTTGAGCATTTCTAAAACAAAATCAGAAATACGCTCCAGTTCGGCTTTATATGATTCTACTTTGCCAATATCGTTATATTCTTCAGCTTCGGCTTTTTTCCTGAAGAGCATCAACGCTTCTTGCTTTATGTTATTGATGTATTTCTGATCCATTACCGGACAATTGACATAATTCTCAAATGAATGATAAGTGTCGAACGGATCGTTTTCTTTGTCGTACATGTTCTTAGCTTTCTCCAAACGACACTCGATATCCCATAATCTTCTCATATCATCGAGTTGTAAAATTGTGCAGAATATTTCTTCATCGGCATGAGCCATCATTTCTGCTATCTGAATAAACCCTTTAAACTTAGGGAACTCAAACTCTCTACCGTCAACGGTAATAACAACACTACCCTTTTTCATTTTTACATCTATCTGTTTCATAAGAATCCTCCTCTTGATTATACTCTTGTTAAAGGTTTACCACAAGGACGGTTTATTATCATACAGTATCGTTTACTCTTCTTGCTTTTACACCCTGTTGCATTATTTTTTATTTAAAGCAATTTGTATTCCATACACCACCTTATATCGTTAATCATAAACAATATTCGTAAAATAACCCTTGTATATATTATCAATATTTAATCACCTTAGGTGGCTTCCGTTCCCTTTTAATGCGAGAATCGTATATTATTCATCGTCTTTCCCTCAGCTGTTGCTATACTCTTTTGCTTAGCAACGACCCTCCTATTCAACTCATAAACCAACATCCTCACCATTCATTTATCAACTCTTCAACATTCTCTATTGCAGGAATATAGCCTTCCTCAATCATATTTTTAACCGTTACCGGACAGCCGCTCATCTCCAACTCTTCTTTTGTTACTGTTTTCAAATCAATTTCCGGCTTATCAGCACAATATTTGTAGAGAAACTTAATGAAATAAGCATAATAACCGTAAACAGGTATCTCATCACGGCTGCAGTACGGTATCCTTAGCCGTGAATACTTCTTTAAATCCCCTTTGAATGCAACGGAACACTTGCGCCAGATAGCTCCCATATTTTGCTTAATACCTTTAAACTTTAAATGCTGTTCGGTACTACCCGGTTTTACAAAGGCACGGCAGAATGCATTTTTTGTTTTCTTCCGTTCAAACAGCACAAGCCCTATTAATCTCCCGCTCAACGAGCGGATATTGTATCTATAAGTCAGTCTCATTATTTTAATCTCCTATTAATTTAAATCACTGATATGAATTTACCCATCTACTTTTCTGCGTATCTAATATTCATGAGTGTAACCGGTAGTTTACTATATCATTTAACATGTGTAACCTTTTGTTTACCTTTTTTTTTGATCAGTACTCATCTTTGAAATATATTTCCTAATCAATACCGGTCAACTTCCTCATCGCTCATCATTAAACACACATTATACTCTTTAACATATTTATTAACATTTCAACTCCAAACGCCACTGTTTTCAGAGCTGCCAGCTCTGATCAGACCTGAAAGGTCTATACTTTTTTCCCTACTCAACTAATCTACTCTTCAACTCTCCGCCCTCTGCCCTCAGCCCTCAGCTCTTTTCTCTCCTCTCTTTCCAATTCTACATTCTACATCGTACATCGTACCTATCCCTTAATACCTCTTTTTGTTCAGTGAAGATCTGTGTGATCAGTGGCCAATCAATTCTCCAAACGTCACCACCAAACCGAACGCTCCCTCAAACCACGAAACCAATTTTCTCCGTGCAATTCGTTTTTAAAATTCGTGAAATTCCCAGCTGCTTTCCCCATTTCCCTCCGGACGCCACCACAAAACCTACCGCTTCCTCTCTTTACAATCGTACATCATACATCGTAAATCGTACATCGTACATCGTACATCGTACCTATCCTTAATACCTCTTTTTAATCAGTGAAAATCTGTGTGATCAGTGGCCAATCAATTCTCCAAACGTCACCACCAGACCGAACGCTCCCTCAAACCACGAAACCAATTCTATCCGTGCAATTCGTTTTTATAATTCGTGAAATCCCCAGCTGTTTTCCCCAATTTCAACTCTACACGACACCACAAAACCTACCGCTTCCTCTCTTTACAATCGTACATCATACATCGTAAATCGTACATCGTACCTTTCTCAATTAGTGTTTTTTCGTGTAATTCGTGGACAAAAAAAACACCGCCAACTCTCATTTCAACTCCAAAC
>PWOA01000034.1 GCA_003564155.1 Candidatus Cloacimonadota bacterium | reverse complement strand
TCCCCGCCATTTCCTCCATCTCTCAGTCTCTCCTTCACTCACTCTCTCCCTCTCTTCTCCGCCCTCCGCCCTCTGCCCCATCCTCCCCGCCCCTTCTCCAACCAAAAACCTCTCAATATTCACGCAAACTTTCATGAGCACCTTTATGCATTTCATACCAGTAATCAAAAGCTGCCTCATTACGGTCTTTTTCGAATCTTTCCAGCCAGTATGTGAGATGTTCGCTTTCTACCTTATCGATTTCTTTTTTTCTCTTCAGGTAATAATAAATAAAATCGACATTTTTTTGTGACTCCCAATATACGGAAGCATTACGGCTATGAATTCGCCCCACAGTCAATGCTACTTTAGCCACATATTCTTTACCTAACCCATAAAGCTCCTCTATTATTTCAGGAACCATTTCTTCTGCCCACAGCCTATGAAAGCGGCAGAATCCCATATTATCTATCATTATTTCTTTTTTGAAGCGGTCAGCGTTTGCTTTACCAAGTTCACGCGGGGGTACAAATTCACTATTATACCACATGTAGTACTTACCCATTATGGCCATCGGTGAAAGAACGCCCGGCACCCAATACTGATTAGGAACGACCCAACCTTTTCTGGCAAAAGCATTATAAACAAAGCAATCCAACACTTTTTTTCCTTTGCTTCTTGCCAGGTGACGAGCATATTTCCTTGCCCCTTCCCCTAAATCGATTAGGTTCTCATCAGCAACGATATTATCCAAAAGTTTAATAACTAAAGCGGCATTATGGGCGGAATCTTCTACTATATGAAAATTATCGGGGCTGAATTTCGGTTTTTCTTCTATCCCTACGTCGGCCGGTTTGATATAATCTTTGTCCAGACAGTCCATTAAGAATGCTATAAAACCACCTACCGAGATAGCATCAAATCCCAGCATATCGGCATGATGAGTTGTTTTTTCCGCTGACCGTTGATCGAATATTCCGCATAAGGGACCTAAAGCCTGATATGGTTCATAGTCTTTTTTATATTTACCGTTCATCTTCTTGCAAACTGCCGCACAAGGTTCACCACAGGTATTTTGTTGTTTATTGGCAATAGTCTCTTCATTAAACTCTTTAAGATAATGATCGACGATAAAGCGCTGATGTATATCTTTCCTCTTGTCTTCGCTCCAGTAAATCGAGTTGTAGTTAAAGGCTAAAAGACAACCGTCAGCAGCTGCATAGTTAACTCCGAAAGTGCCGCCGGTATTGAATTTGGGATCATAACGGTATTTAGTCGTGGCTTCAATATCTTTAGCGGCCAATTTCTTCTGATATTTATTTTTAAACCATTCATCGGCAACTTTACGGTCTCTGAAATCTTCTTCGATGAAGGTACCGCCGAATATAATTGCCGCTATGTTATGCTTTTGCAGCAGCTTACTGCCAAAACCGCCTCTGCCGCACCAGGTATCAATATAAGTCATTTCACCTTTCTTGATGTGTGATGAGGCGATAGCTCCGAAATCTGTCTTCTGCGAAGCTTTACCTACCGCTAAAACTCGCGGATCATTCTCATATTTATCCTTAAACTTATCGTAAACATAATCCATCAACGAATATACACCCTGACGACCCTCATTCCATATACTCTCTAAAGGAAGTTCTTCAATTTCAACCAAAATCTCTTCCTGATGAGGACGATTCAAATATAACACAGAAGGCACTGCCGCCCTTCCCATAATAGACAGCATATTTATACCCAAATCATTGAAAACAAGACCTGCACCACCCATAGAAGATACATAAAAGCCGCCCCAACAAGGAGAAAACCCATTTATTATGAGCCGGTTAGAGCCGGGAAATATGGAGCCCGCCAGTAAACCGGTCCCTATGTTTATCCCGTCGTATTGTTTCGACAAATATAAACCCATATCTACAGGTCCGAAAAAATCACCTATTTCGTAACGTTTTATGCGGCAAAAGGAACTGCCGGCATCTATTAACATAGTTTTAAAAATATTCACCTTTACCTCCTATAATTCGTCTTCGTTAGTTAAGTTCATCGAATAGATATACCTATACAACTAAATATAACATCGATAACAGTAAAACCAAGACTTAATTATCAGTCAGCAATTACTTTACCTTCATTGGAGAGCCGAAGAAAGAAAAGATGAAAGCAACATCATTAGGTAGAAGTAATAGTGTGTTTTTATAAATATCCCCATATAAAACGCATAATATCTCATTGTTCGCCCAGGCATTATTAACAATTCCGGGGAAATGACCGTAACAGAATCAGCCATAATCCTTCCTGATTCAGCACAAGATTTTTTAATAACACTACCTTAGCACTATTAGGATTTCCTTAGGGAGAGTGGGAGTCGAACCACATTCGACTCCCACTCTCCCTAAGGAAATCTCAAAGGTATAGAGTTGTGGCTCCAGTGATATCGTTTGGAAAAACTAACGTCAGACCTCCTGACTTTGAGGATAATTTAATGACACTTTATGTGATTAAGGCGTAGTTATATCGTGGCGTCGTGGTTCTTTGTTCTTGGTTGATTGGTTGGATGAAATGATTGCTTAGAATGCTTTACTTTGAGGTTGGTTAGTGG
>PWOA01000051.1 GCA_003564155.1 Candidatus Cloacimonadota bacterium | reverse complement strand
GCCACCGGCGAGGCGTTAGTTGTTGTTAGTTATTAAGTTCGCAGTCGTCTATGTCTTCTAAAGTGTAAAGAGAGCCGTCAGAGCATACAATCTCCGTTCCTCTCTCTTCAAGTTCTCCATCACAATAGTCATTATACCCGCAGCGATAAGCCACCGGGTCACAGTTTTTAAGTATGTCAGACGGATAAAATGTCATCTCTCCAAGTTTAAACTCTGGATAGCATTCATCTAACATATCGTCATAATCTTGTCTGTCAAACAAGAATTCAACATCTTCTTTCACGTCAGAGATTAACCCTCTAACCATTGCCATAGTTTTTGTTGTTTCAATTGTTTTCATTTCTCACCTCTCTTTATATTTCTATTCCGATCTTTTTTTTGTTGGTGCTTGGATGTATTGCCGTCACTTTTTGCGGCGAACCATCCAAGTAAGTTGTTAAAACTTTCGTTATCTGTAAGACATAATCCTTATCAAACCGGTTAAAACTACCACCCCACGGATGGCTTGTCAAATCATAATATCCGTGTCCCTTTTCAACCTTAATTGTTAATTGTTTCATAATATCTCCTTTTTAGGCAGTTTTACGAGTTGCCCAGCTCGATTAGGGGAATTAATCTTCGGGAACTATATAACCTAAATCCTCGAATAGTTCACTTTGAATCAAGGGAGGTAGGTTATTTAATTCTACTTTTTCCAGCTTACTTATGGTTCTTCTCCATAAGCATTCATCAGGTATAGCTGGTAATACCTTATAAATATGCCGTTTATTGTAAGCATAAAGATAAGGTATTGATTCCACATAAGGTATAAAGCTGCCTATGTGGGTTCTGTTGGAAACTTTTTTCCCGTCTATTAATATATATTGACGGACGGGAACTTTTCGATACCTACATAAAAGAGCTTCAAAACTGAAGCCTTCTATGTCTAACCTCGCTCCTATCTTCATTAGGAGCTGGCGGCTGATAACCGGAACATTAGGATCATATCCTGCTATAGCTAGCCCTGTTATAGCAGAAATATTATCTACTTCGTCGGTGTACACCTTTATGTCGTGTGTATGACCGAAATATTCCGGTGTTTCATGTAGCCTTAAATTGGCTACATGATGATTAGTAAGGTTATTAATAATCTCCCAGCCATCAATTTTTTTATCACCTACAACGTAGGTGTTTTTATGGTGGCAGTGGTCTATTACAAGCGTACATATTATATCTTGCAGTTTCATAATATCTCCTTTTCGGGCAGTTTTACGAGCTGCCCAGCTCGTAATTGGTTATTTGTTTTCTAATTTATGAAAAAATTTCATAGTTCTCATATTGTTTTATTTTTTTTAAAAGATGGATAATTAATTATCCCGAAAAAAAATTGTATAAATTTTTATTTTTTTCGTACATCATAATATCCTTATTATAATTTTAAAAAAAAAAGAGGAACGACAGGTTTTACAAATTGTCGTTCCTCTTTAATTATTGTTTCGCAACAAACACATCTTCGTACTCGTTGCTTTCTTTTTTAGAAAAATCAAAACTTTTGTTAAATTCATCACCCAAATCATAAAAATCGCTTATGATTTGATGGTGAATATTTTTTTGGTGGTTATAGTCGCTCTTAACATTATGGGAATGTTGCCAACAGCCATTCCCATCGGATCTATAGTCGCAGAAACCGCACGAGCACTCTATCAGCTCGCCAGTTTCTCCGCAGTTCTGCCAGGTATCCCTGACAGTGATGGAGTGTTCAACTCCATGGATATGAACAATAAAATTTTCTCGAAGATTGATATCTTGGCTTTTTTTATGTTCATTGGTTATAAATTTTCTTATTTTCAATTCCATTTTAATCTCCTTAGGCAGTTTTACGAGATGCCCAGCTCGATTAAATGAGGACTTACACCCGAAGGATGCCTCGATTGTTAGTTGTCTCTAATCTCCAAAAATACGCATGCATCTTCGCAAGCTCTGTCAATATTTATAGCTACCGGTCCGCCTGTCATTGCTTCGATTTCGGTGGGTTCAGGATCGTCATTAGTGTTTGTTTGTAAAACTGTAACAGTTTCATCGTGATCAACTACTATCCAGTCGCCCTTTACGTGCTTTCTCGCTTCCGTGAGAGTTTTAAACTCCCAGCTTGTTACTTTTCCGTCATTCATTCTGTAGTATATTGCTCTCATTTTTGTTTCTCCTTTGCCGGTTATTATAAGCCACCGGCGAGGCTGTAGTTGTTGTGTTGTTAGTCTTCTAATTCGTAAAGTGCTTCTAAGGCCGCTGAAGCTATCTCTTGTTTCCATAGATACTGTGCCTGTGAGAGTATATCAAAGCCTGTTTTAGCTCCGTCCTCAATGGCTTCATCTAAGTAATGAAGGTTGAGTGCGTGTGAGTTTAACCATTCCGTCAATTGCCCATTGTAGCTGTCGGATTGCAACTGTTCGTAAAGATTCTCTTGTGCATCTTCATATTCATCAGCGCCAGGAATAATGTCAGCAATAATCTCTAACGCTTCAACAATAACATCATAAACCTCATCAGAAGGCATTCTCCCGCCGTGTGCTTTTCTGCAACCTTCGACCTGCCAGTCTATTCTGTCCTTTAAT